>NZ_JAUMYY010000016.1:0-3222 GCF_030528405.1 Fusobacterium sp. | reverse complement strand
TTGAAATTATATTTTTTATTTTGGTCTAATATATTTAAATTTTTTAATATTTTTTAAAAATTTTTTAATCAGCAATTAGTAGTCTATAAAAAACTATTAATTGTTCATAAACTATTTATAGCATACTATAATATATATTGTCAACAACAATTTGTAGTTTATAACCAACAAGAAGTATTTAAAACATATTTTTTTTATGCTATAATTGGCTAGAAAGGGGTGATGTTATTGTTAAAATCAAAATTAGCATATAGAATGCTTGATAAAGAAATCAAATCCGTTACTGAACTTGCTAGAAGAATAGAAGTCAGTAGGGATACATTAACTAAGTTATATAACAACAATAAAGTTGATACAGTTAGCTTAGCGATGATTAACAAATTATGTAAATTCTTTAATTGCACAGTAGGGGACTTGATTGAATATGTCCCAGATAGTACAGAAGATTAATCTTAATCTTTCAGTAGTACAGTCCATAAGTTATGAAGAACTTTGGGGAAAGTTGCTTATGAACCATACTACTCAAAGATTGAATTAATCTTTTTTTTGTGTAAAAATTTATTTTAAGGAGTTGAAATTTTTATGGAAAAAAATCAAATTGAAAAAAAGAAAACTTGTTTTATTGTTTGTCCTATATCTGAAGAAAATTCTGACACTAGAAAGCGTTCAGATAAATTAATGAAATATTTAATTGATCCTGTATGTAAAGAATTAAACTTTAATTTTATAAGAATAGATAAAGTTTCTCATAATAATTCTATAACTGAAGAGATTTTCAAGCATTTAAATGAAGCTGAGCTTGTTATTTCTGATATTACAGAGCATAATCCAAATTGTTTCTATGAAAGTGGATATAGAGCGGCTTTAGGAAAACCATTAATTTTTATAAAAAATAAAGATGTTAAAATACCTTTTGATATTGCAAATACTAGAATTTATGATTATGATTTAGATGTTGAAGCAGCAGAAGAATTTAAAAAATCATTAAAAGAAAATATAGAACTTCTAAACTTTACTACTTCAGAAAAAAAAGAAAACTCTTCTAAAGCTGAAAATGATACATTAGCAAAAATATTTAACTCATTGCTAAATATTTATGGGAAAATTGAAGATTTAAGTAAAGAAAATAAAGCTGTAGCTTCATCAAATCAAGTTACATTAGAGCTTTTAAAATTTTTTTCAAATAAAGCACAATCTTTTTCAAAATCTGAAGATGAAATCATATTAGAATTTTTTAAAGAATTAATGAAGCATCCTGATGCAATAAAAAAAATTAAAGAATTAGAAAAGATTGTTAAATAGCTTGTTTTTCATAATTCCATCGTAAAAGCCCTTATAGAAAGCTATTTGGGCTTCTTTTTTTTGAAGTTCTTGATGAAATTTCAATGCTTTTTCTGATGCATATCCCAATTTTTCTTTTAAATCAAAACATCTAGCAATTAAAATTAATAATATAAATTTTTGTTGTGCAGACATTCCTATACCTCCTATACTATTTAGTAGCATAGTCTGTATTTCTACAGACCACACTATTTGAACAAGCTTACTTTTTAGCTAAAAAGCCAAGTTCAAAATAATCTTCCTTGATTGCGTTTAAAAGATCCTCAAAAGAATTTTCGTACTTTACTTTTTGCTCAATAGGGATATTAGGATTTTCTAAAATAGATTTAAAGTTTTCTCTGAAAACTATTTCTAATTTTAGAGATTCACAATTTAACTTCCCTTCACTCTCTAAGGTTTTTACAAACTTACTCAAGACATTTTTTTCCATAATTTTCGCCTCCAATAATTTTTATAAACCTAACAAGTTTTAAAAAGCACCTGTTAGGTGTATAATATAACCAAACTGATTTCTTGTCAAATAAATTTTTTGTAATATACTTTAAAAATAATTAAAAATATTAAAATCTTTATGGTTGTAAGGAGGGAAGTCATGAGAAAAACAGGGGAAGTTTTAAGAGATTACAGACTTAAAAATAAACTTACAATAGAAAAATTTGCTGAAATATTAGATGTGTCTCAAACATTTGTTAGGTTTTTAGAAAATGATACTAAAAGGGTTTCAGAAAGAATGTTAGGAATATTAGAAAAAATATTAAGTGAAAAAGAAATAGTTGAAATTATTGAGTACGAAAAATTCATGAATATTCCTGATTTTTTAAAAACAGCAGAAAAAAAATATAGAAAAAAGGATATTGAAATTGAAACTTTAAATATAAGTTTTCTAAATGAAGAACAAAAAAAGAAAATAAAAGAGTTTTTGTCTTTCTTAGAATATTCGCAACAAGAAGGATATAATAAAATTTAGCCTAAGATTTTACAAAAATAATGTTAAAGTGAAATACAATTAAAAATTAAGGGTTTTTGTAAGGAGTGAACTTCTATGAAGAACACTCCTAATTTTTATAAAAAATTTTAAAAATTAATAAAAAACCTTGACATACACACTAATAATGTGTATAATAATGTTGAGGTGATAACCATATGGGTACAAACTTTAAAGACCTCATCCGCCTAATTGAAGCAAATGGGTGGAAATATGATAGAACTCGGGGCAGCCATTATATCTATGTTAAGAACGGAGTAGCCCTTTCTGTTCCAAGACATAACAAAGATATAGGCAAAGGGTTATATCATAAAATCTTAAAGGAAGCAGGGGTTAAATAACCCCTCCTTTCTCTAAAAAGGAGTTGATAATATGAAAGATATTTATATTTATCCTGCAATCTTCCATTTAGAAGAAGATAATACTTACTGGATTGAATTTCCAGATTTTCCTTTAGCAAATACTCAAGGAGAAAATTTAGAAGATGCCCTGCACATGGCAAAAGATTGCCTAGCAGGATATATAAGCTACATTGAAGAACAAGGTGAAGAAATTCCTAAAGCAACTATTCCTTATACATCTAAACTAGAAAAAAATTCTTTTGTTCAATTGATAGAAGCGTACTTACCTCCTTACAGAGATGAATATTACAACAAAATGGAAAGAAAAAATATCACAATACCAAGATGGTTAAATCAAATAGCAAAAAAGAAAAATATAAATTGCTCAGCACTTTTAGTCAGTGCTTTAAAAAAAGAATTAGGTTTTTTACAATAGCTTTTTATAAAAATCAAATTATTAAATAAAATCCTCTTTAATTTCAACTTTAAAATTAAAGAGGATTTTTTTATTCCTAAGGAAATTATAAAATGAATTTCAAGTCTTCATTTCTGAAA
>NZ_JAUMYY010000015.1:2348-37334 GCF_030528405.1 Fusobacterium sp. | reverse complement strand
CAAAAGCAGAACTTAATTTTCCACTGGCTCCATTAAGAAATCCAAAAGCAGAACTTAATAGTCCTCTCGCTGCATTTGCATATCCAAAAGCAGAACTTCGTTCTCCAGTCGCTGTATTATTATTCCCAAAAGCAGAGCTTTTCCATCCACTAGCTGTATTTATAGCACCAAAAGCGGTACTTTGCCATCCACTGGCTTTGTTCCCTACTCCTACTGCTGAAGCATAATACTTAATTGTCGTATCTGTTGGATCTCCTGCTTCATTTTTATGTAACACTCCGTCTTCATCAGTATAACTGATTCCAACTGCTACAACTTCCTGTGAATGTCCTTCACTTCCTGATCCTTGTACATAACTTGCTGCTAAAGATAATTGTGCTAATAAAATTAATAATGTAAGTGTTAAAAATTTTAAACTTCTTTTCATAATAAACACTCCTTTTCATTTTTTATTTAAATTCACATAATCCTATCTTAATTTTATTGTATCAAAAAAAAAAAAAATGCAACAAATTTATACATTTTATTTTAATATATTTAAGTATTTATTTTTTAAATTTGAAGTATAGGAAATTTCCTGCTTTAGAAATTTTTATTAAAAAATTTGGCTAAATAAAAAAAGTTGCCGCAACTTTAATTTAATAATTTGCAACAACATTTTTACAATGAATATAAATATTCTATTTCTTCTTTTGTCAATTCTCTATATTTACCTTCTGGTAAATCACCTAGGCTTAATTCTCCGATTTTTTCTCTTCTAAGCTCAAGAACTCTATAGCCAAATTTTTCTATCATTCTTCTTATTTGCCTATTTCTTCCTTCTTTTATTGAAATAAACATGGAAGTTTTATTGTTTTCAATTTTTACGGAGTTTATCTTAGCTGGCAAGGTTTTGCCGTCTTCCAGATTCACACCTTTTTTTAATTGTTCTATTTCTGATTTCTTCAGTTCACCAAAAACCTTTAAATAATATTTTTTATAAACTTCCGATTTAGGATGGACAAGCCTATTAAAAAGATTCCCATCATTTGTTAAAATAATTAAACCCCTTGTCATATAGTCCAGTCTTCCAATAGGAAAAATTCTTTTATCTGTTTTTATTAAGTCAACAACGGTCTTTCTACCTCTGTCATCACTGGAACTGGATAAAACTTCTAAGGGCTTATTTAGCATAAAATACACTTTTTCATTTAAATTTTGTTTTAGATTTTTTTCTATTTTTTTCCCATCAATTATAATTTCATCAACATCACTAATTTCCATTCCCTGTACTGCAATTTTACCATTTACTGAAATCTTCCCTTCAAGAATTAATTTATCTATATTTCTTCTTGAGGCTATGCCCAGTGTGGCTAAATATTTATTTATTCTCATCTAAAACCTCTGTTTCCACAACTTCTCTGTTTAATTTTTCTTTTAATAAACTATAGTCTGGTAAATCTCTTATATTTTTTATACCCAAATAGGCTAAAAATCTATCCGTTACTTCATATAAATTAGCCTTTCTTCCCGTTTCTTGCTTACCACAATTTCTGACAAATTTTTTTTCCTCTAAAGTATAAATAATTCTATCAACCGAAACTCCTCTTATACTCTCTATCTCTGATTTTGTAATTGGCTGTCTGTATGCTATTATAGATAGGGTTTCTATAGCAGCAGAGGACAATTTTTTAGGCTTTTTTTCCTGCTCAAAATATCTATTTATACTATCTCCAAATAGAGGGTTGGTAGTTAAATATACAACTTCTCCCTCTATTTCTATATTTATTCCTGTATCCTTTCTGTCATCTTTGAGCTCCTCTAAAATTTTAAGCATATCTTCCACTGAGATTGCAAAATGTTTAGCCAAATCTTTTATTTTATTTTCATCTCCACCTAAAAATATTATAGCTTCTACTTGATTTTTTATACTCATCTATGTGTATTCTCCTAAAAAATTAAGAAATAAATTAGTAGTCTGTTTCAGTTGAAACTAGTACTTTACTGTAAGTTGAGAAATTTTGTAACAATATATTTATACCATTTACCACTGCATTAAGAGGCTCTTCAGAGATTGTAACTTTTAAATTTAAAGAATTTGAAATCTTCTTATCTATGCCTCTTAATAAAGCTCCTCCACCCGTTATATAAAGACCTCTTCTTCTGATATCGGCTGCCAATTCTGGAGGCGTTTTCTCAAAAATTATTCTTATCTCTTCTATTATCTCTTGAATTAAGGCACCTAAAGGTTCTACCAATTCAGATGATGTCAAGGTAATATCCTTAGGTAGACCATTTAATATATTTTTTCCACTTACTTCAACGCTTAAATCTTCCTCCAGCTGTAAAACTGAACCTATTTGTATTTTCACTTCCTCAGCTGTCTTCTCTCCTATCAGAAGATTATGTTTATTTCTAACATAGTCTATTATTGCAGCATCAAATTTATCTCCTGCAACTCTAAATGAGGATTTTCTAACTACTCCACCCAAAGATATAACAGCAAGTTCAGATGTTCCTCCACCTATATCTACTATCATATTTCCTTCTGGCTCGAATATATTAATGCCCACTCCTATAGCTGCTGCCATAGGCTCCTCTATTAAATATGCTTCTCTTGCTCCTGCCTCTCTTGTAACTTCCATAACAGCTCTTTTTTCAACCTGTGTTATACCTGCTGGGACACAGATAATAACTCTAGGGCTATGTAATAATCTATTTGAGTTTACTCTTTTATAAAAAGATCTAAGCATCTTCTCTGTGACCTCGTAGTCAGCTATTACTCCATTTCTAAGTGGTCTTATAGTTTCATAAGCTACGGGAGTTCTTCCTATCATAAGTTTTGCTCTATCTCCAACTTCAAAAATTTCTTTGGTTTTAGCAGTTATTGTAACTACAGAAGGTTCATTTAGAATAATTCCCTTATTTTTCACGCAAATAAGCGTATTTGATGTTCCCAAATCAATACCTAAATCATCGGAAAATATACCTAAAAACCTATTGACAAATTTTTTCATTTCTACACCTCTTTTATATTTTTGAAATATCTTTAAAATCTATATTTAAATTTTTTAAACTTCTTATAAACTTAGCTATAGGAAAGCCCATTATGGAGAAGAAATCCCCTTCTATTCTTTCAACAAGCATTCTTCCTTTCCCTTGTATTCCATAAGCTCCTGCCTTATCAAAAGCTTCTCCACTTTTTAAATAGTATTCTATGAGCTCACAATCCAAATCATAAAACTTTACCTCACTTATATCCACATCTGTTAAAAATATTTTTCTTTGGATATTTATAAAAGAATAAGCGGTTATAACTCTATGCTTCTTTCCAGATAAAAGATTTAAATACTCCCTTGCTTGTTTTTCATCTACAGGTTTAGCTAAAATAAGTCCATTTATTTCAACTATTGTATCAGCTGCCAACACATATTCATCAGGATTTAATTGGGCTATATGAAAAGCCTTTTTATAGGCTATTTCTTTAACCTTTTCAATTAAATTCGTCTTGGAACTCTTCTCATCTATATTAGCAGGTAAGACTTTTATTTGAAAGCCTGCATCTCTTAATATTTCTTGTCTTCTAGGCGAATTAGATGCAAGTATCACGATTCATCACCCATATCTTCATTTAAATTGACCATTTTCTTTAATTCCGTACTCTTTCTAAAAAATTCAACTTTTTCTTCTAAAAGCTTTTCTTTATTTTCTCTAAACTTTATCTTTCTAATTGTTTCATTTTTTTCCAAAGATTCTTTTATTTTTATCTGCTCATATAATAATCTCTCTTCTCTTTCAAGCCTTTTTCTCTCTTTATATGCTCTATAGTTATCTCTGATATAATTCTTTATAGGTGCATAAACTATTAGAAAAAATAAAACTAATTGAGCCAGCAACATTCCATAAAAAATATTCTGAAATGAAAATTTTAAATTAAGTATTAACCATAAAATATAAGTAGGAACATAGCCTATTCTAAATCTATATATACAAATTTCTATTAAATTTCTATAGTAACCATCATCTAAAATAATATTTTGTAAATCGGTTAAATCAAGCCCTGACTTATAAATAATATAAGTGTATAGAACAAGTATTACAAAAACTAGAAAAAAATATAGCTTTACTTCATAGACAAATCTTTTTATTCTATCCTTACAAAAAAATATAAAGCCATAAAATACAAAAAAAAGAAGTGCTGGTAATAAAGTAATCCCAAAATATTGAATTGCTTTCTCATATATTCTTAGTTCTTTTAATGGACTCTCAACAAAATAAGATAAACATATTAAAAATAAGACTAAGAAATAAATAAATACTATTCTTATCCTTTTCAAAATCACACCTCTTAACAATAACTTTGCAATATAATAACTTTTGCATACTCTTTTCATGATATCATATATATTAAGAGTTTTCAATAAAAAACTACTGGAAAATACTTTTTTGTAAATTACAATACTAAGTGTCATTTAAAAAATTTTATAAATTCTTCTATAAACACTCTTTTTTTTGATTATATTTAAAAAGGCGACTGGATTTTTTTATTTTCCAATCGCTTTATTTTGATATATCTCTTATTTATAATTATGAAAATAGATTTTAATAAGTTCTTATTTTTATTATAATATAAAATTTATTTATTCTTTTTTAAAAAATCCTCTGGAGCTTGAGCTATTATAATTGCCACAAAAACGACTATACAACCTATAAATTCCTTAGAACTTAAGGTTTCACTTAAAAATAGATAACCTGATAAAGCTCCAAAAACTGATTCCAAACTTAAAATTAATGATGCTAAAACGGGCTCTGTATATTTTTGCCCAACCATTTGTAAAGTATAGGCTATACAAGACGAAAAAATTCCAGCATAAACTATTGGTTTCCATGAAATCATTAGATTAAAAAAACTTATGCTCTCCCTCTCAAAGGTAAAAGCCACTAAAGCTGAAACGAGAGTCATAACCGTAAATTGCACAAGTGATAATTTTACAGGATTAACTTTTTTGGTAAAATAGTCTATAACCAATATATGAGCTCCCCAAAAAAACGAACCAATAAAAACTATAAAATCTCCCCTATTGACCGAAAACGAATTTCCACTTGGTATTGCAAGTAGATACAAGCCTATAGCACCTAATATTATAGCAACACATGTTAAGAAATTAATTCGTTTTTTCATCGCTATAAAAGCTAAAATTGGAACCATTAAAATATAAAGAGATGTTATAAAACTTGCTTTTCCTGCTGTGGTGTAAAGAAGCCCAATCTGCTGTAACGACGAACCCATAAAGAGAAAAAGCCCACACGCCAATCCTCCTTTTAATAAGTCTATTAACTTTGTATTCATACTATCTTTTAAAAAGAAAACTAATATGGACAAAGAAATTACAGCTAAAAAAGATCTGGCAGCATTAAATGTAAAAGGACCTAAAGCTGCCATACCTGTTATCTGAGCTACAAATGCCGAACCCCAAATTATTGAGGTGATTAAAAGAAGGATATTACCTAAAATTTTCTTGTTCAAAATATTACCTCCATCATACAACCTTTTTTCCTTATGTTTATATTGTATGGGGAAAAATATAACTTGTCAACATATTAAAAATTATCTAAGTTGTTTTTTAACAAAAATTATTGTACTATATGCAAATTATTTTTTTATAAATATCTATAACTATTAAAGCGAAGGAATGTTATTAAAAATTTAATTTTATGAAAATATTATATCATCCAAGTCTTCTACAGAGACATCTATAATAGTTCTTTTATCTTCACTGAGTTGAGTTGTTTCTATAAACATAGTCAAAACATTTTGCTTACTATTTTCATTCTCAACTGAAAATTTTAATTCCAACATTTTATCTTTTAATTCAACACTTAGAGGATATAATGAAAAAACCCTTTTCATCTGTTTATTTTCAAAAAATTCGATTGCAAAAAATATACCATTAGTTTGTGCATCTCTAAAAATTAATTCCCTTTTTTGAGCATTGTATTCAAGTGATGCATTTTGAAATCTCTTCATTGCTATACCTCCATCAAAATAGCTTTTTTTTATTATAATATAAAACTCTATAATTTACCATAGCAAAAGTTCTCTTGCAAAGTGTACTTTTTATTTAGAATTTGCTATAATAAATTTATTATGTTTTGATATTTCTTATTCATCACAGAAGGAGTTTAAAATGGAAAATAAAGGAATTGTAACTAAAATTAAGGGAGATCGAGTCAGTATAAAATTATATAAAAGTTCTTCTTGCTCTCATTGTAGTCAATGCAGTGAGTCCAGTAAATATGGGAAAGACTTTGAGTTTAAAATAGATAGAGAAGTTCAAGTGGGAGATTTGGTAACTCTTGAAATTTCAGAAAAAGATGTTATAAAAGCTGCTACTATTGCCTATGTAATGCCACCTTGTTTTATGATACTTTCCTATGTGCTCGCTGCAAAATTAGGATTTTCAGAAGGAAAAAGTATCATAGGAAGTTTTTTAGGTCTAGCTTTTTCTTTTCTACTTCTTTTTATCTATGATAAGTTTTTTGCCAAAAAAAATATAGATGAGGAAATTAAAATTATATCTGTTGAAAAGTTTGATCCTTCTATAGTTTCAAATAATACTTGTGAAGATTTCTTTTAAAAAAATAAGGAGCCGCTGCACTTAAAAAATAAGTTGCAACGGCTCACTTTATAATATAATAATGCTATACATAATAAAAAATACTATAAAACATAAAAGCTGCTCCACCTACTACAAAAATATGCCAAACCACATGCAGCCATTCAATTTTTTTAAAACAATAAAAAACTGTTCCTATTGAATAACTTAAACCTCCTAAAATTAACAAAACTAATCCATAAATTGGCAAGGCTTTCACTAGAGGATAAATAATTATTATGACAAACCAGCCCAGTAATAAATAAAATAAAATGCTCAATTTAGGATATTTCCCTAAAGTAATTATCTCAAAAAATATTCCTATAAAAGCTAAAGACCATATTATAGCCAATGATATATTTCCTAACAGACCTCCAATTGTCAATAGCAAATAAGGGGTGTAGGTTCCAGCAATTAAAAGATAAATGGTGCTGTGATCTATTTTTTGAAAAAAGTCAGCATATTTAGAAAAAACAAAACTGTGATAGAGAGTTGAACTCATAAAAAGTAAAAACATACTTCCTCCATATATGCTATAGGCAATTATGGCTTCAGCTGACTTTAATTTAATTCCCTTTCTGACAAGAAATATTATAGTTACAATGCTTAAAATAGCTCCTAAGCCATGAGTTATGGCATTAAATATTTCTGCAATAAGAGAAGATGTTTTTATTTTTTGCATTTTTCTTTGCACCTTCTTTCAAATTATTCTTCTAAAATATCATTTATATCATCAAAAAAGTTTTCAGTTGTTATGATAATAACTCTATCTCCTTCTTTTATAACATCGTTACCAGAAGGGAAAATAGGTATATTATTTCTAATTATATATGCAATTAAAAGATTTTTTTTAATTTTTAAATTTTTCAAAGGAATATCATTGACCTTGCTATGAGAACTAATTAAAAGCTCTATAGCTTCCACCTTATTATTTTCAAGTCTATAGAGATTTTCAATCTTACTTCCCTTTTTACTTGCCAGAGATCTAACAACTCTTATTATATTATCTGCTATAAGTTTTTTAGGAGTTACTATAGTTTGTAAACTATCTTCACCTAAAATATCAATAAAAGATAACTTATTAAGCTTTGTGATTATTTTCTTTATACCCATTTTTTTAGCATAAATAGATATAAAAATATTAGTTTCATCCATACCTGTTATAGAGATGCAAGTGTCGTATTTTTTAAAGTTTTCTTCTTTTAATATATCTTCATTGCTTCCATCCCCATGAACAACAGTAGCATCAGGTAATTCTTCACTGAGCTTAATGGCTTTTTCTTCATCTTGTTCTAAAATCTTCACCTTTATTTTTTCTTTTAATAATTCTTTTGCCAAATAATGTGTTATTATTCCAGCTCCAATTATAAAAGCTGAAGAAATTTTTTTAGGATACCTTCCAAGAAGATTTTGAAAATTTATTATATCTTTTTCCACCCCAGTTATATATACTCTATCGCCAGATTTTAAGACTGTATTACCTGAAGGAATTATAATTTCATCTTCTCTTTTTATTATACAGACTAGTAATTTAGGAAAAAGTTTTTGTCTAAACTCCAATATGGATACCTCATTTAAAGAAGAATTTTCATCCAGAAAAAATTCTACCATTTTTAATTTCCCATTTACAAAACTTTCTACGTTTAATGCCTCAGGAAAGCTAATATTTTGTTTAATATAATCTGCTGTCTCCAATTCAGGGTTTATTACAAGATCTATTCCTAAAGATTCACTCATAAATTTAATCTGCGATGAATACTCCGTGTTTCTTACTCTGGCTATAGTGAATTTGGCTCCCAATTTTTTAGCAATAACAGAGGATATAATATTTATTTCATCTTTTTCTGTAACAGCTATAAAAATATCTGCCTTGGATACACCAGCTTCCATCTGAACATCATAGTTAGTTCCATTTCCAACAAATCCCATTATATCATTATTTGAAATTATTTTATCCAATATTTTAGCATTTGTTTCTATAAGAGTAATATCATTTCCCTCATTTGCCAGATCGTGGCAGAGTAATTCCCCCACTTTCCCAGCTCCAATAATAACTATTTTCATAAAAACTCCTATTTATTTTTTAGTTTATACACATAGGCTGTAAACTCGTCGTAGTCTTTAGCAGAAACAATTTCATAGCCATAATCTTCTATATTTGGCAAATATAGTGCTTCTGTTGCTTCCTTGACTTTTACATTCTCTTTTATTTTAGACAAATAAATTTCGTCAATATAAAAATTTTCTAAAAAATATCTATAAATTGAACTACCTCCGCAAACAAAGATAGTTTTGTTTTGCTCTGTTAATTCTTCCAACAATTTAGGAACATCCATACTTCTATGTAATATAATTACTTCTCTATCTTTTTTCATAAGTTCAACTGGCACTACTTTTGCTGTGCTAGCTCCAAAAAGAAGCGTGTTTCCAAGGGTTAAACTCTTAAAGTAAAGTAATTCCTCTTTTATATGCCATAACATTCCATTACCTTTAGGATACTTATCACCAATTATATTATTAGGTCCAACACAGACTATAAGTTTTAAATTGTTGTTTAGTTTAATTTTTTCCATTAAATTGCCACCTCATAGTCAAGCTTTTCTCCATATTTGTAATCAATTATTTCAATATCATCAGGTTTAAATGAAAAAATATTTGTAAAATTATTTATTTTTATTTTTGCTGCTGCAAAAGTTTGTGAATTTACTTGTCTTATTAAACGGTCATAATGCCTATCATATATATGAACATTGTGAATGTTCCAAATAATTTCAGCAGGTTCTAAGCCACATTCTTTAGCCACCAGTTTATGTAACACGGAATATTGAAATACATTTGCTACCAAGCCTAAAGCCACATCACAACTTCTCTGTCTAACCTCTAAATAGAGTTTTCCATTTATCACTGACCACTGAGTTAAATGCACGCAGGGCGTTAAAGCCATATCTTTAAGTTCCTCTGGTATCCATATCTCAGTCATTATTCTCCTACTGTTAGGATTAGTTTTTAATTCATTTATAATATAATGAAGCTGAGATTTTTGACCAAAGGTTTCTTTGCCAATCTGATAGCCATATGCCTTTCCTATCGTTCCGTCTTCTTTCTTCCATTCATCCCAAAATTTACATCCGATTTTATTTAATTCATCAACATTATTTGATTGCATTATCCATATCCAATATAATTCTCTTATAGGTGCTTTATTTGGAGCAAATCTTGAAGTTATCAAATGTGCTTCATCATCGGAATTATCAAGTCTGAATTGATAAGCTATATAACTTTTATAATGAGCTGGGCTGCCGTCAGCATACTTTGTTCTAACACTTCCCTCAGACCAAATTCCTTTTTCAACTATAGTATCAACAATTTGCTTATAAATAATATCAAACCTAGCTTTTTTTTCCATTTTTTGCTCCTTAATATTTTTTAATATTATAGCATTATTTAGTGTATAATTCTAAAAATTTTATATACTTTCAAAAAAAATATTTTTCAAATAAAAAGAGCCAATGAAATTAGTAAAAATAACTAATTTACAGAAGCTCTTTCTTGTAAAATTCTCTATAAAAAGTTTTTATAATGCTGCATTCACAATAGACATTATTCTTTCTACTTCTTTTGCTGCATCTGCTTTTATTGCTGCTATTTCTTTTGAAATTTTTTCAACATATTCTTTATCTTCTATAGAAGACAGGTTTACTTTCACATTTAAAATTCCACCTTCAAGACCTGTCATTAAAAGTAAAGTTCCTACTCCTATATCAGTTATAGCATTTTGGTTTCCATATTCCATTATAGTTCCTAGTAGTGAAATAGCCTTTCCTGATAAAACAACTATATCGTAAGGAGTTTGAATTGCAAATTTTGTACACTTTTGAATTTCTGCACTTCTTATAGCTTTTTCTTCTTCTGTTTCCTTAGGTAATTTAAAAGCTGCCATAACTGTATTATAAGCTTCTGAATCCTTATCTATTAAAATATTTAGCTCTTCTTTTATCTTTAATAATTCATCAAAATTCTTAACAAAAGCAGCCTTTACTTCATCTGAATTAGCTTCATATTTTTTCTTTCCAAAGCTTAAATGTGCTACCATTCTTCCTAAGCTTGCACCTAATGAAGACGCAAGAGCAGACACAGAACCTCCACCTGGTGCAGGTGAGCTTGAATCCACCTCATTTAAAAATTTTATAACATCCATTTCAACTAATTTCATCTATAAACCTCCCAATATTTTTCTTAATAATTTTATCTTAAGCTTTTATAATTAAAATTTTTTGAATTGTTTAATTTTATTATTTAAGAGCTTTGAATCTTTCAAAAACCAATTTACCATTTTTATAAACTCTCTCTGTATGATTAACAGCAAAATGATATAAGAAATATGACATATTTGGAGCATCAAAAACTGATATATCAGCTTTTTTTCCAACTTCTAATGAACCTATTTCATGCTGTCTATCTATTGCTTTAGCTGCATTTATTGTTACTGCCTTAAAAACTTCTTTTGGAGTCATTTTTAAATGAGCAGCTCCTATTTGCATAACAAATTGTAAATTTTCGCAAGGACAAGAACCTGGATTATAATCTGTAGATAAAGCAATTTGTATTCCCGCCTCTATCATTTTTCTTGCTGGTGCATAGTGCTCCATAAGATTAAATGAAGTAGCTGGAAGTAAATCAGCTATAACATTGCTGTTTGCTAGTGCCTTTATTCCACTGTCAGTTATTTTCATAAGATGCTCTGCTGAAACTGTTCCTAATTCTGCTGCAAGCTCAACACCACCCAATGAAACTATTTCATCGGCATGAATTTTTAATTTAAAACCATTTTCTTTAGCTGCCGTCAATATTCTTCTACTTTCTTCAACAGAAAATACCTTATCTTCACAGAAAATATCACAAAATTCTGCAAGATTTCTTCTTTTAACTTCTGGTAACATATCTATAATTTTTTGTATAAATTCTTCTCTATTTTCTTTATATTCAGGTGGAACTGCATGAGCTCCCATAAATGTAGAAATTAAAGATATTGGTTGCATATGTTCCAAAATTTTAGTAACTTCCATCTGCTTTATTTCATTTTCAAAATCCAGACCATAGCCACTTTTAGCTTCTACTGTTGTAACTCCTAACTCCAACATATATCTCAAACTTCTTAAAGTTTTATCTATAAGCTCTTTATGACTTGCATTTCTAGTTGCCTTTAAACTGCTTAAAATACCTCCACCTTTTTCCAATATTTCAAGATATGGAACTCCTTCTATCTTCATTGCAAACTCATGTTCTCTTGAACCACCATGTACTAAATGAGTATGCGAGTCTATAAGACCTGGTGTTACTAATTTTCCACTTAAATCTACCATTTCAACATTTGGACTGAAATATTCTCTAGGCACTTCACCAGTTCCTATAGCAGCTATTTTATCCTTTTTCACAACTATATAAGCATTTTCTAAAACTTCTATATTATCCATTCTTTTTGAATCATCAAGTTCACGCGAAGTAACTAATTCGCCTATATTATATAAAATTAAATCTACCATTTACCCTCCTAATAGTTTACTTTGTATAAATTACAAATAAGGACTGCTAGCTCTCTAACAGCCCTTATAAATTACTAAATATTTTTCTCTAAAACTTTGTAAACATCAAAATCTGTAAGTCCTAAGTATTTAACCATCAATTCCACTACTTTTTCCATTGGCATAGCATCTACATCTTCTTTTATTCCATCACATGCTAAGTAGTATTTCAATGAATCTGATAGAGCTGCTAATGGAGTTGCTCCTATAATTTCACAACCTGTAACCTTTACGCCATATCTTTTAGCTTCCATTTTTACAGTTTCCATTATTCTATAAATTGGATTCTTAGTATAGTCTTTTATATTCATTGTAACTTGTACAAAGCCTTTATCTAAAATTTCAGCAGGTCCAGCTTGAATAAATCTGAATCCTCCACTTGAAAATCTTATTGCCTTTGCTATTGCACTAGGAACATCCATATCTGTTGTAGCTAGATTAATATTAAAAGCTATTAAAGGCATTCTACAACCAATAGCTGTAACTCCTGCTGTAGGGTGAGGTGCTCTTTCTCCAAAATCTGGTGCCCATTCAGCTTGTTTCATTTTTTCTGCCATACCTTCGTATTCACCTTTTCTTATATCAGGTAGAGATACTCTGTTTGGAGCTGTTGCTGTACTTTCATATAAAAATACTGGAAGTTTAAATTGTTCCCATACAGCTTTTGCTACTTCTCTTGAAATCTCATTACATTCTTCTGTAGTCATTTCTTGAATCGGCAAAAATGGTACAACATCTGTTGCTCCCATTCTTTTATGTTCACCTTTATGAACATTCATATCTATTTCTTTAGTTGCAATTCCTATTGACTCTATAACGGCCTTTTTAACTTCTTCAGGATCTCCTAACACAGTTACAACAGTTCTATTGTAATTTGCATCTGGTTCAACGCTTAAAAGTTTTATTTTTGAATTATTTTTATAAGGTGCAACAATTCTTTCAATTTTTTCTAAATCTTTACCTTCGCTATAATTTGGTATACATTCAACTATCTTTGCCATTTCTTTGTCCTCCTAAATTTTAAAAAATAATTATTAAAGTGATTTTAAAAAATAACAAAACTTACTAATACAAGTTCAGTATAACAGATATAAAAAATAAATCAATATGTTTTTAAAAAATCACAAAAAATTTTTTATTTTTTCTTTCATTATATTCTATAAAGCTTATTTAATGCTTTAGTTTTTAAGACTATTCACTTAATTATAAAATTTAGATATAATGAAATATAAAAAATGAAAGGAAAAATTATTATGTTAAAAAACTCAATAAGTAAGACAATTTTTAGATATAGTTTTCCAAATGTCTTGTCAATGTGGGTATTTACTTTATATAGCATGGTGGATGGTATTTTTGTAAGTAGATATATCGGAAAGCTAGGATTTGCTGGAGTAAACTTGACCTTCCCTTTGATAAATTTAATTTTTGCAATTTCAATTATGTTAGGAGTGGGAAGCTCCACTTTAATTTCTATAAAATTTGGTGAAAAAAGAATTGAAGAAGCAAATAAACTTCTTACACTTGCAAGCCTAGTAAATTTTTTTTTAGGTCTTTTTATTACATTTATAATATTAATTAATTTAGAAAATGTTATAAATATTTTAGGTGTGAATAGAAATCAAGAAGTTTATATTTATTTAAAGGATTATCTTTCAACCATTATTTTATTTTCATTTTTTTATACACTTGGCTATGCTTTTGAAATATATATAAAGATAGACGGCAGCCCTTCTTATCCTCTTATATGCGTCTTGATAGGAGGAGTTTTTAATATTTTTCTTGACTACTTATTAATGGCTGTTTTTTCATATGGCATAAAAGGTGCTGCTATTGCTACAGGAATATCACAAATGATAAGTTGCTCTATGCTTTTCTTTTATATTCAATTTAAAGCTAAATTTATAAAATTTTCAAAAATAGGAAAAGAAAATTTTAAAAAAGTATTCCTATTTTTTAAATTTGGTTTTTCAGAATTTATAACTGAAATTTCTACAGGTCTTTTAATATTAATTTATAATTGGGTAATTCTCACCAAGACAAGTATAAACACCATTCCCATTTTTGGTGTCATTTCTTATATAACTTCAATTATAGTAATGACAATGATAGGATTTAGCCAAGGTATACAACCTATTATAAGTTATAATTTAGGAAAGAAAAATTACTCTATTTTGAAGTCAATTTTAAAAATATCACTTCTTTTTTTAACTTTACTTGGTTTTTTATTTTTTATAAGTGTAAACTATTTTTCAGTTGAGATTGCCAGTCTTTTTTTTAAAGACATATCTTTAATAGAAAAATTAACTAAAACGCTTAGAATATACAGTTTTTACTATTTGATTTTGGGAATAAATATATTCATCTCTTCATACTTAAGCGCAATAAAGAAAATTTTTTACTCAGCTTTAATAACTTTCCCTAGAGGTATCCTATTTAATAGTATATTTTTGATGTTTTTACCAGATAAATTTGGTGAAAATGGAATATGGTTTTCAGCTTTTTTTAGTGAGTTTTTAACACTTTTCATATCTTTTTATCTTTTATTTAAAATAAAAAATACTGATAATATATGAACTATCAGTATTTTTTATATTCTACTTCTTTTTTCTCTCTTTTAAAATGTTAGTATATTCCAAACAAATTTTTTCAAAGGCAACCAATTCTTCTATTTTAAATTTTCTAGCTAAAATTTTTTGAGTTTTAATAATATCTAAATTATCATATCTTTTATGAAATAAAACTATTTCTTTACCTTTTTGGCTAATTGAAAGATGATAGATTTTTCCATTATCTTCATTATTTATTCTATTTATTAAGTTCCATTTCATTAATCTTCTAACTGTTTGCGATATAGCACTGCTTGTCTTATCCCATTTTTTTGCCAACTCAGTTACAGTTATTCCATCATTGTCACATATTTCTGTTAATATATGCATTTCTATCATTGTAAATTTTTCTCCACTACCATAATCTCTTCTAATAGAATAATAGTTTGAATAAGCCAGTATAAAATTATAAATTGATTCCATCATTTTATTTAATTTTACATATCGAGTATTTACTTGTTCTTCTGATTCATTTAAATCTACTATTGCTTCTAAAATTTCTTTTCTATATTCATTTACATTCATAAATCCTCCAAAATGATTTTTTTCTAGTATAACATAATTATTCCTTTAATAATAGCTTTTGAATTAACAGTAAAATTTTTTATATTATTATTTTTTCATAAAAATACTTGATTTTTTTATCTTTACATTATAAAATATATTAAATAATTAAGATACTTAATTATAGAATATTTTAATTTATAAGGGGGATATATTATGGATATCATAAAGATTATTATTATATTTTCTGTAATTATCACAGTTATAAAATTAAATAAGCCCCTCTATATTTCAATTAGTTGTGGCATTATCGCAACATTGGTACTCTATAAAATACCTCTTCCATCTTATCCTGATATTTTTTCAAAGGCAATCTTGGGAAAAAACACTATCAATATTATCTTATCTTTTTACACTATTACTTTTTTACAAAGAATGTTAGAAAAAAGAGGTAAATTAATTCTTGCGGAAAAATCTATAAGCAATATTTTTAATTCCAGAAGAGTTAATTCAATGATAGTTCCTTTTATAATAGGAATGTTACCTTCTCCTGGTGCCGTTTTGATCGCTGCTCCTATTGTTGACACAGCGGCTGGTGAATATTTGGACGATGATGAAAAAACTTTTGTTACATCTTACTACAGACATATTTCAGAATCTTTCTTACCCACTTATTCTTCTATTATACTTGCTATTTCTTTAGCTAATATTTCTATGAGCGGCTTTGTACTTTTAATGCTTCCTTTGGTTTTAAGTTTATTTTTAATAGGATATTTTTTATATGTTAGAAAAATTCCAAAAATAAATGAAGGTTTGAAAATTAATATTAATTATAAACAAGAGTGGTTAAATGTTTTAAGAAGTATGTGGACAATTGTTTCTGTGGTTTTAATAATTTTAATTTTTAAAATTCCTGTCTATATAACTGTCTTAATAATTATTATTTTAAATTTTATTATTGATAAATTTAATTTCCAAGAAATTCATAAATTTTTTGTTTCTGCCTTTGAAATTAGGTTGGTTCTCATAACTATAATAACAATGATATTTAAGGAAGTGCTAATTTATACAGGTATGATTGAAAGATTACCCTCTTACTTTGTTGCCTCTCCTATTCCACCATATATTATATTTGCGCTTTTATTTTTCTTTGGAACAATTTTAGTAGGCAGTCAGGCTATTATAGCTATAATTATTCCAATCGCCTTTAATACTTTACAAAATGTTGGTTTAGCATATTTCACATTTTTGATGAGCTTAACATATATCGCAATGCAAATTTCTCCTGCCCATGTTTGTTTGGGAATAATAACAGAAAGAACAGGAACAACATTCAGTGGCTTAGTAAAAAAGACCATTCCTGTGTTGCTTATTTTTATACTCATATCTACAATTTATTACTTAGCTATAAGAGGTATTTTTGATTATTAAGCAAATGTCATTGGAATTAAGGAGGTGATTTCAATGAAATTATATAAGAACAACTTTTTATAAACATAAAACATTACACTTTATTTAAAATTTGAGAATTATTAAATTTCTAAAACTTTAAGGAGGTGTTTTCTGTATGAAGTATGATTTCACAACTCTAGAATCCAGAAAAAATACTGGCTCTATTAAGTGGGAACAAATGTATGAATGGAATCCTAATGTAGCTGATAACATTGTGCCTTTATCTGTTGCTGATATGGAATTAAAACCTGTACCAGAAGTTATAGAAGGTTTAAAAAAATATTTGGATAAAGTCATATTAGGATATACAGCTGCTTATCCAAGCTTTCTTAATTCTGTTATTTCTTGGATAGAAAAAAGACATAAATATAAAGTTGAAAAAGAATGGATTGTTAATACCCCAGGAGTTGTAAATGCTTTTTATGCAGCCGTTAATGCTTTTACTAATCCTGGAGATGGAGTTATAATTTTTAGACCTGTTTACTATCCTTTTTCTATGGCTATTGAAAAAAATAACAGAAAAATTGTTAATTGCCCTCTTATAGAAACTGATGGATACTATACAATAGACTTTGAAAAACTAGAAAATCTTGCTAAAAAGGCTGAGAATAAACTTATTATATTCTGTAGCCCTCATAATCCTATCGGTAGAGTTTGGAAAAAAGATGAATTAAAAAAACTAGGAGAAATAGCAGTAAAAAATAATACTATTATTGTATCTGATGAAATATGGTGTGATATTATTATGCCTGGGTATGAACATTTTATGATGGGAAGGCTGGGTGGAGAAATTGAAGATAATTTAATTCTATGTACAGCCCCTTCAAAAACATTTAACCTAGCTGGAATGGCAACATCTAATATCATAATCAAAAACAAAGAACTTAGGGATAAATATTCTGAAACTTTGCAGGTTATGAGAAGTGCTTCAATAAATATTTTGGGCTATAAGGCATGTGAACTAGCATATACTTATGGTGAAGAATGGCTTTTTGAATTAATAAAACTTATAGATACTAATCAAAAAATTGTAAAAAAATTCTTTGATGAAAAATTTCCTAAAATTAAAGCCAGACTTATAGAAGGTACTTATTTACAATGGATTGATTTTAGAGCTCTCAACTTGTCAAATGAAGAATTAGAAAATTTTATGCATATGGAGGCTGAATTTTTTACTGATGAAGGATATATTTTTGGTGATGAAGGCAGTGGATATGAAAGAATAAATTTAGCTGCTCCTACTTGGGTGATAGAAGATTCTTTAAAAAGACTAGAAAAAGCACTAATAAAAATTTATAAATAGTAAACTTTAACAAAATCTCAAATCTAAATTATAAACAAAATTTAATATATTTAGGAGGTTATAATGGAAAAAAAACAACTTAAAATGCCTCATTTATTTTGGATAATGTTAGGTTTATTGCTCTTTGCAAGCTTGCTAACTTATATAGTTCCAGCTGGAAAATTCGCTATTGATGAAAAAGGTAAAATAATAGGTTCTCAATTTTCTTATTTAGGAAGTCAAAGTCCTGTAAGCCCATGGGGAATGCTTATGTTTATTATGAAAGGGCTTGTTGATTCAGGAATGATTATTTGGGTTGTTTTAATTTCAGGTGCTATGACATCAATTGTTATGGCAACTGGAGCTATAGATGAATTATTAGGTTGGGCAATATATAAATTAAAAGATAAAAACCAAAGTATTCTAATCTCTATTATGTTTATTTTAATGGTTTACCTTGGAGGCTTTGGAGGAACAGATGCCTTAATTGCTGTTGTCCCTATTGGCGTTATTTTCTCAAAGAAATTAAAATTAGATCCCATCTGTGCAATGGGTGTCACAACATACGCAACTCTAATAGGTTTTGGAACAGGGCCTGTAAAGCAATCACCTAGCCAAATGTTAATGGGTGTTAGAGTTTATGGAGCATTTTTTACTATGTTTTTATCGATGAACTTCTTTATGTTAGTTGGGCTTTTTTTCTTAATAAACTATATAAATAAAATTAAAAAAAATCCAGCTCATTCATTGATGTACAATGATGGATGGAATCCCAATGATTTATCAAAAATAGATGAAATTAAAAAAGTGCCACTTTCAATAAGAAGTATAATAATTATTCTTATTTTTCTAGGGCAATATATCCTAATAGTTGCCTATCCTTTCTTTGCTAAAGATAGCAAACAACTCTATCCATTTATGCTTGCGATCAATTTAATAGTAAGTATTATTGCAGGTTTTCTTGCAAAATTCTCTTTTAAAAAATTAGCTGAAGAATTTTCTAAAGGTCTATCTTCAATAGTCTTTGTAGGTTTTGTAATAGGGCTTGCAAAAGTAATGTCTTTAGTTCTTACCAATGGACAAGTATTGGATACTATAGTATATATATTAACAAAACCTCTTATGGATCTTCCAAGAACATTTGCTAGTATTGGAATGACTGCCGTTATCTCATTAATTAATCTAATCATTCCATCTGCAAGTTCAAAAGCAGCTATACTCATACCAATTTTAAAACCTATTGTGGAAGCATTAAATATGCCTCCTGAATTAGGAATACAAGCTTTCCAATATGGAGATGGTTTTTCTAATTTAATTTCTCCTGCTCTTGGTTGGACTGTGGGTTCTTGTGCTATGGCTGGGGTTCCTTTTCCTAAATGGCTAAAGTGGGTTTTTCCAAAAGTTATTGTATTTATTTTACTATCATTTTTATGTATGTTTATATTAACTTCAACTGGTTGGACTGCTTTTTAAATTCTTTATAAAAACTTATAAATATTAATTGAGGAGGTTTTAAATGAAATTTGATATAATGCAGGAAGTATTAAATGAAGAAAAATATATGTTAGATTTGCAGAAATATTTTCACAAATACCCTGAACCTTCTAATTTTGAAGATGAAACTGTAAAAAAAATAATAAACGAGTTAGAAAATATAGGTATAGATTACATCGATGTTGAACATGGTGGTATATTAGCTTTTTTAAAAGGTAAAAACTCAGAAAAAACTGTGTTACTTAGAGCTGATATAGATGCCTTACAAATAGAAGAAGATGAGGAAAATCTATCTAATAAAAAGCAAATAATTTCTGACAGAAAAGGACTATGCCATGCCTGTGGACATGATGGACATACAGCTATGTTATTAACTGCTATAAAAATACTATATAAGTACAAAGATATGATTAACGGTAATATAATTTTTATGTTTGAACGAGGTGAAGAGGGCACTGGAAATTATGTTTATCTATACAAATATATAAGGGATAATAATATTCATATTGATTCTTCCTATGGAATACATCTATATTCTGGTTTAGAAAGTGGTAAAATTGCTATAAATACTGGCAATGTTATGTCTGGAGCTATTACACTGAATTTTATTTTAGAAGGAAGAGGAGGACATGGTTCACGACCAGATGAGGCAATCAATCCTATAGACTGCTTTGTTGCTATATACAATGGAATGTCTACCTTAAGAACTCGTAAGATTATTCCCTTTACTCCTTTTACTGATGTCATAGGTGAAGTTCATTCTGGAACTGCTGGAAATATTATACCTAATACTATTTCATTTAATGGTGGTGCTAGATTTTTTGAGATGGACGAAGCTATTAAATATAAATCTGCTATTAAAAATATGGTTGAAAATATTTCAAAAGCATATAATTGTAAAATTTTACTTGCTGATATATTAGGCCCTATGCTACCAGTAAAAAATGACCCTGAATGTGCAGAATTAGCCAGAAGAAAAATATCTGAAGTTTTGGGAAAAGAAAAAATTATCGAAATAGAGCCATGGATGGCATCTGATAGTATGGGATATCACTTAGCACTGTGGCCTGGGGTTTATTCTTTAGTTGGAATAAAAAATATAGAAAAAGGAACAGGAGCTCTTCATCATAATTCTAAATTTGAGATAGATCAGGATGTATTAAAATATGGAGCTGTTTCGAGTATAGTGTATGCACTTTCTTTTTTAGAATCGGATATAGAAACTTCAAGAAGCCCTTTTATATGGAAAGACAGTATGTTAGACTTACTTAAAATAACAGGAAGGAAAAAAAGTTGGATACAAGTTTTGGAATAAAATTTTATAGAATTTAAAGATAGCTATTTTTTCATCATATTTTATAAAAAGGACAGGTGATGAAATATGACTGATAACAAAACTACTTTAAAACAAGAACTAGGATTTTGGGATCTTATGGGTGCTGCCGTTGGTCAAATTATAGGTGCGGGAATAATGGCATTAACTGGAATTGCTATAGCTATGACAGGAAGATCTGTTCCTTTAGCTTTTATACTTTCTGCCGTTATGGTTCTAATAACAAGCTTACCAATAGCTATGTTAAATACAGTAGCTAGGTTTGAAGGTGGAATATATTCAATTATTGCCTCTATGTTTAATAAAAAATATACAGGAGTTTATACTATACTTTTTGTATTACAAAATCTTTCTTTATCTATGTACTGCTTATCTTTCGCTGACTATGCACTTCCTTTTGTTCCTATGCTTCCCAGAAAATTACTAGCTATAGGTTTATTACTAATAATCTATATTCTAAATATGTTAGGAATTGATAAGTTTTCAAAATTTCAAAATATTATTGTTTCATGTTTGGTACTAGCCTTAACTATTTTTACTGTCTATGGAATTTTAAATATGAATTTCTCAACTTACTATGAGCCTGAAACTTTTTTTACTGATGGAATTTTAGGATTTTTAACTGCTTCTGCACAATTAACTTTTGCAACAGGTGGTGCAACTTTAATAGCTAATCTATCGGCAGAAGCAAAAAACCCTACCAGAGATATACCAAAAGTAATTATCATATCTACAATATCTGTTGCAGTTTTATATGCTTTTATGGCTACGGTTGCAGCAGGAATTTTACCTCTATCGCAAGTTGCGGGAGAGCCTTTAACTCATGTAGCCAAAACTATTCTACCAAAAGTTTTATATGTTTTCTTTATAGTTGGTGGTGCTTGGACTGCCCTTATCTCAACATTAAACTCTCAACTTGCTAGTTGTACAAAGCCTTTAATTCAAGCTGCAAGAGATGGTTGGATTCCTAAAAAATTATCATATATACACCCTAGCTACCGTACTCCTATTTATTTACTATCTTTCTTTTTCATCGTTGGTCTTTTGCCTATTGTTTTCAATATAAATATAAGTACAATCTCTAGAACAGTAACTCTTACAAGTTCTTTCTCTTATGCGATGGTAATTTTAGGCTTTTATAATATGACTAAAAAATTCTCTAAGAATTGGGAAAAATCTTTTCTATTTATAAGATCTTCCTTATCTACTACATTAGTTGTGGCTGCTCTTCTTGTATATGCATTGCAAGCACTTTTAATGTGTCGTTCTCTTCCAACTCACTTTCTAATTGGAAACATAATTGTCATTATAGGTGCTTTCATTTTTGCTAATATAAGATATAAATCAAATTCTGTAAATGTCTTAGATAGCTATACTTTAAAGGAGTAGTATTTTTTTAAAAATAGAGATATAAGTTGCCTCCTTTGTAGTTAAATAAGGGCTAGCATTTTTTGAACTAACTGTTTCTTACTTATATAAGAAAGCTATAGTTCTCATAAGTGCTAGCCCCAAATAATTTTTAGTAAATTAAATTTTACTTATTAAAATTCTAAAAATTTTTTCAAAATTTTATCCTGTCTTTCTATCTTACTTTCTAATTCTTCCTCACTTTTTCCTATTAATTCGTATACTAAATATTTAATAGGAAGAGCCTTTATTATATCTATAATTCCCTCATCTTCAAACGGGTCATGATAATCTATGCGATTAATGTGTTCGTATATATTTTTCATACATTCATAAATATCTAAATCTATTTTTCTATTTTTTTCTATGGCAGTTTTTACATATTGTCCAGACAATGAATAATTAAGATGCATGCCATAGATATACTTTTTGTATTCTCCCAGATTATCTAAATTCTTCCTTATGTAGTCAACTGCCTCTTTAGAATTTTTAATTTCAATGTTATTATTTATCATATGTCCTGTATCAAGGATAAAACCTATATTTTTATAGTTTATATTTTTTAAAAGATATTCCATTTCTTCTTTATTTGTAAGTCTTAAACCAGGCCACCATAGATTTTCAAAGAGAAGTTCAAATTTATAGTCTTTGTTTTCAAAAATTTCATTTATTATCTTAACAACATTTTCCAACACTTCCAAATCAGAATATTTAAATATATAGGTTAAACTTTCAAGTATTTTTATATTACAAGCATGAAACACAATATATTCGACTTCCAATTTTTTAGCTATTTCTAGCTCATTTTTAAGATAATTCACTAGCTCCGACTTTGAATTTTCACCACCACAAAGAGCCTTAAAATATTTCTTATCCTTCAGTTCTTCATACAAGGAGCTGAAATCTTCTTTGTAAAATTCCATCCAAGATGGAAAAAATCTGATATGATAACCTTTAAAGTATCCTTTCAAATGCCCTTCATCACTATTTGTATATTTTATAAGTTCGTAACCATCAAATCCATACTTACTTGAATATTTATCCATACTTTTCTTCAATTCATCATGGGAAAAGAAATCTCCTCGATTCAATATTTTATACATCTTAATACCTTCTTTTTTTAATTAATATTATTTTTTATAAGTTGAATCAAATCATCACTTCTAATATTATCTAGTTTATAATAAGCTGCTCCCATTTTTTCACTTAAAGTCCTTGCCATTTCCAATTTAATAAATCCCTCTTCAGTATCTATAACGATACATTTCATTCCTTCTCTTTTTATTTTTTCGGCTAAGTCTAAACTTTCTTTAACAGGCTCCCTATTGTAAAGTGAGAAATTGGCTTTTCCATCGGACAAAAATATAACAACTGGCAAAGTTTTCTTGTCTTTTTTCATCTCTTTTTTTACTGTAGTATATGCTTTTTGAAGAGCTTCAGCCAAAGGTGTTCTTCCGCCTGTTGATAGCTTTTTCAATCTTTTTTGTGCCAGATCAATACTTCTTGTAAAAGGTAGAAGCTCCTCAGCCCTATCTTTTCTAAAAGATATCATCCCAACCTTATCTCTTTTTTCATAGGCCTCTTTCAGAAGTGACATAATAGCCCCTTTCACTGCCTCCATTCTTTTTTTTACTCCCATAGAACCACTTGAATCAACTACAAATAAAATAGAAATTCCTGTCCTTCTCTCTCTTTGTTTTATTCTTATATGCTCTTTTTTTATATTTATCATAAGTTCTTTATTTTTTTTCTCAAGCTGATAGGGTGCTGCAGCTCTTATACTTGCATCCAATGCAAAATCGTTTATCTTACCTTTAGCTATACTACTTTTTATATATCTTCCCTGTAGAGAACTTGATTTGGTTTTACATCTTTTTCCATTTCCCTGTCTTTCTAATCTATCCTTTGCAGCATCTAAGAAAATATTTTTTAGTTTAAAAATTTCCCCTATATCAAATTCTTCTTCTTTTAACTCATCAGTAGCCTTATTATCATCATATTGTGAATTTTCTTCTTGCTTATCTTCATTATCAAAATTTTCCACATTGTTATCTTGAGCACCATTGCCTGAATCATTTTCTTTTAAGTATTGATTTTCCTCTTTTTGATTCGATTTATTATTTCTATTTTCTTTATCCTGTTCTTGATTATTAAATTCATTATTTTCAGAATCTCTATTCTCTTTATCAGTATTTACAATTTTATTTTTAGAATTTATTCTATGTGCCAATACAAAACTGGCAGCTTCTTTTAAATCATCAATATTAAGGTAAGTTCTCTTATCAAAGGCAGCTATTGCTCTTGCTGTTTCTATTAAAATTATCTCAGCCCTATTTCCTAAACAATTCGCTTCTTCAATAAATTTAACAGCTATATTCATAATCTGCTTGCTTACTTTTATAATTTTTAACTTTTCCCTAGCTTCTAGGATTTTCTTTTTTAAAAGTTCTTCTGACTCAAAATATTTTTCTGAAAACTTTATGGGATCTTCTTCATAGTCCAATCTTTTTTTTACTATGCTTACTCTTTCCAAAACATCTTGGCTTCCTTCAACATTAACATATAGTCCAAATTTATCTAAAAGCTGAGGTTTTAAATCTCCCTCTTCAGAGTTCATTGTCCCTATTAAAATAAATTTAGAATCATGAGAAAAACTTATTCCCTCTCTTTCTATATAATTTTTTTCTCTGGATGCCACATCTAAAATAGTGCTAATTATACTTTCTCCCAAAAGATTTATCTCATCTATGTAGAGTATATTGTTATGGCATTTTTTCAAAAGTCCTTCTTGAAAAACTTTTTTCCCACTCTTTAAAGTTTTTTCAATGTCTATACTTCCTACTAAATTATCTTCAGTTATATTCAAAGGTAAATTTATAATTTTTTTATTCGTTAAAATCTTTTCTAGTCCTCTTACTAAAGTAGACTTTGCTGTTCCCTTCTCACCATTTATAAGCACTCCACCTATTTTTTCATTAATTATATTGAGTAGTAGAGCCTTCTTTAATCTGTCCTGCCCTTCTACTGCTACAAAAGGAAATACCATATCTCCTCCTCATTATATGCTTAAATTATCCACTAATTTCTCTATCTGTTTTTCATCTAAAACACTATCTTCAAAAGGAGTTTTTCTCATCCTATGAGGTAGAGCCAAGACAGCTGCCCTTAATATGTCATCTTTTATAACTTCTATTCTATTTTCAAATGCTGCAATAGTCCTAGCCGTCTTTATAAGTGCAATATCAGCTCTATGCCCATCTACATTTAAAGCAATAGAAATCTTTGCAACCAACTCATACATTTCATCACTACATTTAACATACTTTAAGACTTTTTTGCTATTTTCAAT
Organism: Fusobacterium sp.; assembly: GCF_030528405.1. GTDB lineage: Bacteria > Fusobacteriota > Fusobacteriia > Fusobacteriales > Fusobacteriaceae > Fusobacterium. Next base: position 11,690 of record NZ_JAUMYY010000015.1, on the reverse strand, counting down.
TTTTATTTTTAACTCCTCTTCATCAGCAAAATATTTTTTTATAAACTTTTCTGGTTCTGCTTCAAAGTCCAATCTTCTTTTTATAACTTCTATTCTTTTATTTGTTTCTCTTTCTGCTACTACATCCACAACAAGTCCAAATCTATCAAGCAGTTGAGGTCTTAAATCTCCCTCTTCTGGATTCATAGTTCCAACTAATATAAATTTTGCAGGATGGGAAAAAGAAATTCCTTCTCTTTCTATAGTATTAATCCCCATTGCAGCCGAATCGAGCAATACATCAACTATATGATCATCTAAGAGATTTATTTCATCTACATACAAAATATTTCTATTGCTCTGTGCCAATATTCCCTTTTCAAACTTTTTTTCGCCAGTTTTTATAGCATGTTCTATGTCAAGTGTTCCCACCACTCTATCCTCTGTTGCGCTTATCGGGAGATTTATCACTCTCATAGAAGAGCTCTGTCTTTCTATTTGCTCATCTTTAAGATATTTTTCTCTACACAGAGAACAAAAATCATCTACCTTATAAGGGTCACAATGAAATTCACATGAGTTTTCTTCCCTTTCTGCCAATAAATTTACTATTCCTCTAACTAAAGTGGACTTTGCAGTTCCTTTTTCTCCTCTTATAAGGACTCCCCCTAAGCTGGGATTTATAATATTTAAAATAAGCGCTTCTTTCATTTTTTCCTGTCCTACTATGGCAGTAAAAGGGTATAAAAAATTTTTAGCCATTAAATGCCTCCTGTTCTCTTTCCTCTTTTAAGATTTTAAAAATTGCTTTTCTTAAAATGCAATCTCTATCCTCAACATTATATTCTTTATTAAAAATCATTCGAGATGGGCAACAACCCTTACATATCATTCTATATTCACAATAATTACAACTTTCGTACTTACCTGAATTTAATTTTATTATTGATATCTTGGAATCTATATTCCCCATATAATAATCTTTATTTCCAACAAAGGAACTACATGGATAGGTATCACCATAAGGGGTTACTACCATAGCTTCTCCAATCGAAGAATAACAATAATTGTCTGAATGACAGTTTGCACATTCTCTAAATTTGACATCTTGTATTTCTCTTATAACTATCTTTTTATTAGTCAATGCACTTAAAAGTTTCACTCTTTCATTAGCTTTTTTTAAGTTCATATAGATGGTTTCATTATCAATAGCCTTTAAACTTTCATCTTCATTTTTTAAACAATTCCCAGCTATTCTCAATAAATCTAAGCCTACAGCATTTACATTTCCCAAATAATATGCCATATCAATTAAATTTTCAAGCTTATCCACATTTTTTTCACTTATAACTGCATTTAAATTTATATTTTTTTTGTAGCTGGCAAGTAATTTTATCCCTCTTAAAGTTTCTTTTGTTCCACCTCTTAAAGCTTCATTAATTTTTACATCTCCATCAAAACTAACTCCTATATTTATATCCATATTAGATAACTTTTTTGCTATCTCGTCATCTATAAGAGTTGCATTGGTCTGCAAGCCTATCTTTACATCATATTCATTCTTTTCTTTTAAATAATAATATAACTTCTCTATAAGCTGAAAATTTAAAAGAGGTTCTCCCCCAGCTAAAATCAAAGTAAATTTTTTATCTGCGTACATATCTATAACCTTTTTGGCTGTTTCAAAAGTCATAAATTTATTTGTAAAATAGGGAGCTGCATAACAATATTTACAGTTCAGATTGCAAGCATCAGCTAACCACAGAACTAAATATTTTATTTTTATTCCTCCCTCATTCTTCATAAGCTTCAACATCTCCTTCAATATTTAAATAAATATTTCTTAATATTTCCAATTTTTCCTGAGATGCCTTCCACATATTCCGTTGATTTGCCTCCAATAATCTTTCACTTATATTAAGTACTGCATGTGGATTATGCTCTGCAAGCCACTTTCTATTTTCTACATTTTCTATATAAGTCTCACTTATTCTGTCGTACATCCAATCTTCTGCAACTTCTGCTGTTGCATCCCATCCAAAAAATATATCCACTGCTCCACTGACTTCCTGAGCTCCCTTATATCCATGTCTTTTTAAACCCTCAAACCATTTTGGATTTAAAATTCTACTTCTCATTATCCTTGCTGTTTCTTCTTTGATATTTTTTATTTTTACTCTTTCTGGATCACTTGTGTTACCACTATATGATTTAGGGCTTTCTCCACTTGCATATTTAATAGCTGCAACTAAGCCTCCGTGATATACAAAGTAATCATCACTCTCCAACATATCAATTTCAACAGAGCTCTCATTTTTTACAGTCACTTCAGCTTTTTTCATTCTTTGCATAAACATATTTTCTGCCTTTGTACCATGATAATCTGAGCCATAGGCATATGAAGACCAGTTTACATAGGCTCTACCTAAGTCTTCTGCGCTATTCCATTGCTTTGAATATATTAAAACGCCGACACCAGCCCCATAAGTTCCTGGAGGACAACCAAATACTCTCATCTTAGAAAGTTTTTCCGATTCTTCCAGAGAATAACCATCTTCCAAAAGTTTTACTATATCTTCATTTATATTCTTTTTAATATAGTTATTTTCTTCTGATTCATCCAATTGTGAAACTAAATTTACAGCTTCTTCTAAGAGTCTAATTAGTATAGGAAAGGTATCTCTAAATAAACCAGTTATTCTTAAGGTTACATCTATTCTAGGTCTTTTTAACTCTTCGTAAGGTATTGCTTCAAGCCCTATAACTCTATCTCCTTCATTTAACCATATAGGTCTTACTCCCATTAAATAAAGAGCTTCAGCTATATCATCTCCATTAGTTTTCATTGTTTCACCGCTGTAGATTATCATTGCTATATTTTTAGGAAGTTCTCCCTCATCAGAAAGATATCTCTCAATCAACTCATTGGCTAATTTTTTTCCTACCTTCCATGCAGCTCTCGAAGGAATTTTATTAGGATCTATGGAATAAAAATTAGTTCCTGTCGGTAAAATATCTATATTTCCTCTAGTTGGACAGCCAGATTGACCTGGAATAATGAACTTTCCCTCAGCTCCAATTTTTGTATTTAATTTTTCTCTCTCAGTTTGATTTATTTTGGGTAAAACTATTTCTAAAATATTTTTTCTTAAAGTATTTAAATATTTCTTTTCTTTCACTCCATAATTTGCATATTCATTTTTAAATATATCTTTCTCTAAACTCTTTTCTGAACTTATAATTTCTTTAATTATATCTGTGCAAATATTTCTTATATCATCTAAAAGCATTAAATTACTCTTTCCATCTCTTACTACACAGGGATTATCAATAAGCTCATCTATATCGTAGCCCAGAGCTTTTGCTACTGCTTTGTCTGCTGCTAATATTCCACAACTATCTATTCTCAAAAGTGCCTGTATCAATGTGGCACATCTATCTCCAGCAGCTGCTTCCCCTAAAATATGTAAGCCATCTTTAATGGTAGATGATTTAAGTTCCTCTATATAGGAATGAAGTTTATTTATAAAATCCTTATAATTATTTCTTATCGTTTCTTTATCAAGATTCATATCTAAATTATAATTGTATTTAAAAACTCTCTCTAAAATATTTTCTTTTATTTCCTCTATCTTAGGATCTCTTGCATTTTCAGCTTGATAATACTGTTTAATAAGTTCATCCATCTCCTCAATATCCTCATATTCTCCAGCCAAAGTTAATGCGGGAATCATATAGGAAATAAGTGTAGCATAGCTTCTTCTTTTTGCCTGTAAACCCTCTCCTGTAACATTGATTGAATAGTCATATAAATGAGGAATATCATCAATATTAAAATCGGGACAAGAAGAATTACAAAGCCCTATCTCCTTCCCAGGTAACCACTCAAGAGTGCCATGTGTACCAACATGATAGATGACATCAGCCTTAAATTCTTCTTTTATCCATTTATAAAAGGAATAATATTGATGTGGAACAACAAAATCTGTATTGTGATAAAGCTCCTCAGCTCTTTCCATCATTCCTCTAGCTGGCTGTAAACCTATAAAAATATTTCCATTCAGTATCCCAGGTACAGGTAAAAGTTCATTATATACCATAAATTCTCCTGGGGGAGCACCCCATTGACTTATAATCTTATTCTTTATCTTTAGATCCAAATTTGTAAACCATTTTGAATATTTTTCCTTCTCTATAGTATCAATGCTTCTTTCTAAAACTTTTTCAGCACTTAGCCATTTTTGATCATTACTGACTGTTTTTATTATTCTTTGAATAATATCATCTCCATTTTCAAATTTATAAGCCGTAATTATTCCCATCTCTGAAAAAGTTTCTACCATATTATAAACTGAATTAGGTGTATCTAAGCCAAATGCACAACCTATCATATCATTTCTTGGAGGCATATTATGTAATATAATGGCAACTTTCTTATCTTTATTTTCTTTATTAGCTAACCTAGACCATCCCATTGCCATTCTTACTATTTTATTTATTCTTTCATCTATAGGTAAAAATATTGAATTTTCTCCAAACTCATCAATTACTGTTTCGTGAGTACAACAGGTAACTGAAATAATTTGTCCATCAAATTCTGGATAGTAAACATTTGAAGTCAAAGACATAGCATCTAAGCCTCTTATATCATTTTCCCAAGTTTCTCTGTCTTGATAGGTATTCATAGCTTGTATAACAGGTATATTTAAATCTTCAAAGATACTTCTATCAACCATTGCCATTCCATCACCAGGCTGGTCAAAAATACTTTGTGAATAAGCTATTAAGTTTATTATTGAACTGGGTATAACTTTTCCATTCCTTTTAAAATAGTTGTCTATAACCCATCTGGTACCTTTAGATTTTATTTCGGGATTAGGTACTGAATTTGTAAAGACTACTAAGGGCTCGCCTCCTTCTTTTCTTATCTCTTCAACAAATTTATTAATAACCTTTATTTTTTTTGTTTTCCATTCCTTACCATGCACCATTAAAGCAATTACATTTTTTCTATCCAATAACTTATCTAAATAGGATTTTTCTTCCTCCTTACTTATACAGTCTGAAATTTCATAGTCATATATACCTTCCCATCTAGGAAATTCATAATCATCTACTTCATAATCTGTTTTAACTAATGAATTTGCCGTATAAAGTATCATATTTCTATAATTTTTTTCCCCACCTAATGAATAATACTTACTCAACTTATCTTGAACAAGCAGAGAAAGACCTGATTTTGAAATAAATTCTCTATTCTCATCTTCTATTGTGGAATGTATAAAAAATGGGATTCTTTGGTTAAACTCTTCTTTTAATTTTAAAAATTTTTTGAAAGTTGATACCCCACCATGTAGCATAATACAAACTAAATTACTGCCTCCTATATCATCTTTAAGTTCTTCATACTTCTGAGAAGAATTATCTATTTCCGATATCTTATAATATTTAAAATCAAATTTATTTGGATATTCATCAAGCAAACTATGGGAAACTTTATTTATGCTATAAATATTATCAAATTTTGATGTTATAAAAACTATTTTAAACATTAGACCTCCCATTTTTCTCGAATAAATTCAATCATAATAAAAATGAATCTATCTACTAAATAATCAAAAAAATTGTCATACTTCTCTCTGCTGATTTCAAATTTCCCAGCATCAAAATTTATGTTAAGATAACTACTTACAACTTTTAAAATATTTAAACATTCTTCTTCAACAATCTTTTTTGAAAGAAGACCCCAATCAAACTGATCCATTAAATGTATATATAAAGATGTTAAAGCGACTAACTTTTCATCTCTTTCAATTTTTTTTATAAACTCAATATATTCTAATTTTTTGTTTGCTACTTCTGGCCTAAGCTCCATATAGCTAGACCAAATTTTTTCCGCACTGAAACCATATCTTCTAAATCTTCTAAAAATAGATTTCTGAGTTTCAGGATTTAAATTAGACTGTTTAGAAAGCGCATCTTTTACTGCCTTCTTCACAGCTTTTCCAATAAGTTCTCCCAGCTTTGAATGCTTGCCTGCATCATTATAGATATCTTTACTTTCTAAATTTGCATAAACTATTGTTCCATCTGTTCCTGAACCTGTTGCTATACCATGTGAATATTTGCTTCCCTCTAAAAGCTCTTGTATTGCGGCTGTTTTAGCTTCCGTTATCGTTACTAAGGCTCTAGTTAGAGTTCTAGGTGCTAAGTTTGCATCAACTGATACAATAATATTTATAGTTCCGTGTTTTATATTTTCAATTTTTTCTACTTTTCCATTATTTTCAGTATATGAAGCCTCATCTCCAACACGACCACCATTTGTTTCTATACCAGCAGTTACAAGTGCAGTAACTGATAAATTAGAAAATTTTTCAACAATTATAGACATATTCTCCATATCAGCAGCTGTTCCTAAACCACTTGTATATCTAGGATCCAATCCCATTTCCTGTGAAAGGATTTCCATATGTTCCTTATAAGTAGGTGCCTTTAATTGACAACCCATTCCTGGTGCGGTTTTAGCATCGTTATTAAAAATAGAAGTTAAATGTTCACTATAACCTCCATTTATAACCCCTGTACTTAAAACAGCTCTTTTCCCTGTAAATTTGATGATAACACTTTTATTATATCTATAAATTTTATCTCCATTATCAAGTATAGTCATAGTAAGTCCTTTCATAAATTCATACAATTATAAAATATGAAAATCCAGACAGTTCGATATCTCATTATGGTATACCTTAGTTTTTATACTAAAAGCTCTGTTTAGATTTTCCTCTGTTATAACCTCAAGAGGTCTTCCGTCCTTTAATATTTCTCCATTATGTAGAAGTATAAGTCTTGTGCAGTATTTTATTGCCATTCTTAGATTATGAACAACTGAAATGACAGTCTTGCCTATATCTTTCATCGATTCCACATATTTAAAAAGCTCTTCCTCATATAGCATATCCATACTTGAAAAAGGTTCATCCAAAAGTGTAATATCTGTTTCCTGCGTTAAAACTTTTGCAAACAAAACTCTTTGCCGTTCTCCTCCTGATATCTCCAGTATGGACTTATCCCTGAATTTCAAAGTATCTGTCAACTTCATATATTTTTCAGCAAGTTCTACATCACTTTTTCCATATTCTTCAAATCTTTCTAAATATGGATATCTTCCAAGAACCACAACATCTATGCAGGGAAAGTCAAAAGTTAAATTGGTATTTTGATTCATAAAAGATATCTTTTTTGCCAGATCTTTTTCTCTATATTTTTTTATATTCTTATTCTCTATTAAAATTTCTCCGCTATCTATACTATTAATTCTATTTAATGCCTTAAGAAGACTTGTTTTCCCACTTCCATTAGGTCCTATAACACCTATAATCTCAGATTTTTTTACTTTAAAAGAGAGATTTTTTAATATTTCTCTACTATCAATTTTATATGTAATATTGTTAACTTCTAAAATATTCATATCTCTCTTCCTCCTCTTCTAAATTTTATGATTAAATACACAAAATATGGGGCTCCTATTAATGCTGTAATAATTCCTACACTTATTTCAGCTGGACTTAATACAAGCCGAGAAATTAAATCGCTTAAATTTAAAAAGAATGCTCCTGCAAGAAAAGATGCTTTCAATAATTTCCTGTTGTCTGGTCCTATAATTCTTCTAAGCACATGCGGAATAACCAAACCTATAAAACCTATATTTCCACTTATACAAACAGACATAGCTGTTAATATAGCAACCATAACTAGTATTTTCTTCCTCATAAATGCTACATTTATCCCCAAAGATTTTGCTTCCTCATCTCCAAGCAACAAAATATTTAATTCTTTCCCATAATAAAAAAGTACTAATGATAAGATCGATATAGGAGCAAGACCTAGAAAAAAATGCTCCCATCTTCTTCCGCTTAAGCTTCCTACTGACCAAAAAACATATTCTCTTATCTGTGATTCCATCAAATTAGTTAATATTAAAGAAGAGATTGCACTTACAAAACTGCTAATTGCAATACCAGACAAAATTAAAAGTAAATTATCTGTCCTTCCTCTCATAACAGATATCCTATAGACTAAACTTGAAACTAAAAGAGAGAAAAATATTGAGAAAATTGGCATAGCAAATATATATTGTGTACTTAATCCAGTTGCTATAGCCAGTACGGCGCCTAGACTTGCCCCACTTGATATACCTATTATGCTTGAATCGGCTATAGGGTTTTTAAGTATACTCTGCATGGTACAACCTGAAACAGCTAAGGCGCCTCCGACTAATATAGAAACAAAAATTCTGGGTAGTCTCACATAAAAAATAATAGGTATAAAACCTTTCTTAGCTATTTCAAAATCACTGAGCCCTGTTTTATTAAGTATTATTTTAAATATTTCTAAAATAGGAACCTTCACTGCACCATAAAAAAGTGAGAAAGTAATGGTAACTAATAATAGAAGAAATATTACTAAGTTAAAATTTATTCTTTCCTTTTTCAAAGCTTTCACCTCAAATATTTTTTATTTCAAATTGTAAACTTTTTCAGCTAAAATTTCTATTCCATCTATCATATATTGTGAAGTCGGTGTCGTAACTCTATAGGGTACTACAATTACTTTCTTAGATTTAATTGCTTTTAAATCCTTAAAACTTGTATCATTTTTTACAAAATCTGCAAACTTAGGTGAGCTATCTGAAGACCATACAGGTATAACAATTATATCTGGATCAATTTCTATTATTTTTTCTTTAGAAATTTTTTCCGAACCCTTTATTCCAATTTCTGCTGCTGCATTTACACAATATATAACTTCAACTAAATCATTAAAACTTGTGTCAAAACCAGCTGTAGTTTCATAAGAAGTATAAAGTAAAATTCTAGGTTTTTTTCCACTATATGATTTTTTTATTTTCTCTTGAAGTCTTTCCAGGCGCACTTCCATATCCTCTACTATTTTCTTGCCCCTATTTTCTACCATAAATATTCTTGCCAATTCTTGTATCAGCTTCTTTTGTTCGATGAAAGTCTTAGGAGTTTTATATATGTATAAATTATCTGTTACATCCTCTATCTGAGATAAGACATCCCTTTTCATCCAATCAGCTGCTATTACAAAGTCAGGTTCCAGTTCAATTAAAGTTTCTATATTGCTCTCAACTCTGGGAAATTTTTTTGAACTTTCTACAACATAAGAAAAATCTTTATCTTGATTTATCTTTCCAGACAAACCAACTATTCTACTATCATCTACCAAACTTAACAGCATTTCATCTCCACTCAATGTTAAAGAAACTATTCTTTTATAAAAATTACTTTCTATATTCTTTGAAAAAACTTTCAAAGGAATTAAAAATAGAAATAAAAA
>NZ_JAUMYY010000015.1:0-2338 GCF_030528405.1 Fusobacterium sp. | reverse complement strand
CTTTATCTTCTTTCTCATTTTTTCTCCTTTTTACGCTATTTTAAATAAAGCAGGTAGCCTTCTACCTGCTTATTACATCAGAATTTTTTATTTATTTTTAGAATTTATATTTGAAACCTGTATAAAAACTTCTACCATCAGCTGGATAATAAACCTTTCTTGCTCCTGCACCCCATGAAGTTCTAGTTGAAGTTATACTTGATGCATATTTCTCATCAAATAAATTTTTAATTCCTCCATATATTTCTAATCCATTGTCAAAACTATAAGAAATATTGGTATCTACTGTTAAATAATCATTTCCCCTTCCATGATAATTATCAAAGTCATCAACAGCATAAGCCTTTGATTGATAATACATATCTGCATTTATTAGGAATTTATCTGTAAATTTATATGTTGCACCTAGATTAAAAATCCACTTAGGAACTCCTGCAAATTCTTTCCCTTTATATTGTCCTGTTTTCACCTTAGGATTTATATATGATATATTTTCTCTCAAAGTTAATTTATTAAAATCATGTATTAGAGATAATTGTGCTCCTGTTCTTCTAACTTTTCCATCAAAATTTCTATTTTTTGAATAGTTAGGGTCTGTTTTATCATAATATACTTCATTTTCAGAATTTATATAAAATATCGATGTATTTATAAAAGTATTTTTATAATAATCTCTTAATCCTATTTCAAATATATCATTTTTTTGTGTTTTATATTCTCCATGCCAAGCACCTGCTTCACCTATAGTTGGAGTTCTAGTTGCCCTTGTATAATTGAAATAAGTATTCCCAGTGCTAGAATATAAATAATTTATGCCCAATTCAAAACTATTATTATTAGAATAGTCATTTCCTTTTGGAACAATTTTTTCAAGAGCCCATGTCATTGGATTATATTTTTTTTCACTGTATTTATATTCTACTTTTTCTCTTCTATATCCTTGAGTAAATTGAAAATTTCCAAAGCTTGTTTTATTTAATAAATAAATTGCCTTTGACTTTCTTTCATCATTAGGAGCTTTGCCTAAAACACCATTTACATCTAGTATTTTCTTAAATTCTCTCTCTCCTTTTCTGTAGTCTCCTCCAACTATTATATAGCTGTCTTTTGCATAATTATATTTAAGTTCTGGTTTTATGAAATATTCTTTTGTCTCCTGTTTTTGATTTATACTTTTATCCTTAGAATAACCGCCATATACAAGGAAATCAAATTTATCTGTTAATTTTTTATTAAATGATAAGTTCCAAATATCTATTTTATTTTCTATAAGCCCTGAATATTGACCCTTCTGTCTAGGATTTTTATCAAATTCTTTTTTCTCTAAATAACCTGTATAAATATCTATATTTTCTGTATGGCTATATCTCAAATCAATAGCTCCATCTTTTAGTTCATATTTTGTTCTTAGCATTATTGATTCTTTTTCATCTTTTCTATTTCTATAGTCAAATTTTTCTCCTAGATAATTAGTTCCATACCCTCTTTCTCTATATTCCATAGAAGTTGTATTGGAATATGATGCAGCCACAGAAAATCTATCCGTTAAATTAGTCCCATATGTAAGATTAGCTTTTTTAGTTTTCCATGAAGCCAGTTCTAAATTAATGCTACCATAGTTAGTCTTATTTTGAGCTGCTTTAGTTATTATATTTACAACTCCACCAGTTGAACCATCTCCATAAACAACTGCTCCTCCACCTTGAATAATTTCTATTCTATCTATATCATCAATTGCAATAGAGTTTATGTCTAGTTTTACCAAACCATTCATAGGAACTCCGTCTAAAAGTAAAGTTGTTCCACTAAAAGAAACAGCATCTCCACCTCCTCTTAAATCTATATTTGCCATTCCACCATCATATTTTCTTACAATTACTCCAGGTATACCTTTTAATGCTTCTTGTACTGTTGCTGCTCCCTTAAGTTTAATATCTCTCGCTGTTAATACTTGTATATTTTTAGCTGTTTCTCTTGTTTTTGTACCAAAAGCTTCTGTCGTTGTAATAACTGTTTCATTTAACTTTTCAATGGGAATGTTATTTTCTTTACCCCCCCCCATTGCAAATGATGAAAATGAACTTGCCAAAATCGATGCCAATAATAGTTTTTTCTTCATAGCTTTCTCCTTTTATTTAATATTCTACATAAATATTTATCAAAATAAAATTTAAATAATTTTATTTTATTAAGCTTATTATAATTTATTTTTCAAAAAAAATCAACTATTATTTTCTATTTTACTAATGAAAAATATTTATTTTTTTCTTTTAATAAAATATATGTTTTATTAAAATACACTTTTACTTTGTTATTAGTGAGGATATTATAAAAAAAT
>NZ_JAUMYY010000068.1:2308-4548 GCF_030528405.1 Fusobacterium sp. | reverse complement strand
GTTATCAAATAATATTCTATATTTGCAGAAAAATAGATTATTATGGGAGCAGTTAGATTACGGGCTACAATTCAAGAAACAGATATGCCTTACATAGAGCGATTTTTAAAAGGTATTTCAGCAAAAGAAATTTCATTTGACAATACTTATGATTTTTATTATGAGTTATCTTCTGATGACTTAAAAAAATTAGAACTTGCAGAAGAACAATCAAAATTAGGAATGGTTACCAATAGTTGTGATGTTCATAGAGAAGCAATCGAAAGACTAAAAAGATGAAAGTAGAGTGGGTAAATGAAGCAAAATTTGACTATTACAATAATTTAGAATATTGGTACAAACGCAATGATTCTTATGAATACCCTTTAAAAATTATTGAAAATGTCAAATTAGTAGAAAAAGAAATCTCTGAAAATCCATATTTTTTGGCTGTTTATAGTGAGAAATTAGAACTTTTTAGAAAATTCTTTTTTAATGGAAAGTTTGTTATTTTCTATAAAGTTTTTGAAGAAGAGCAGAGGATAGAAATAAGATATTTCAGAAGTACCAAACAAAAACCTTTAATGTAATCTTATTAGCTTTTTGCTAAGGCATTTTGTTTTTTTAGTTTTTTAGATTTAATAGGGCGTAAAAAGAATAAAAACGAGGTATCGCAATTTTTAGGATATAAAAACAGAAGAAAATTTCTTCTGTTTTTTTTTGATAGCTAACAAAAGAAAAACCCACTAAAAAGTGGGTTCTGCTTTCAGTTATCGGATTTGGTGCTGATAGGTTGCTTCCCAGCAGAGCCTATTTCCTCCCTCACCGATAAGACAAAATTACTCATTTTTTTAAAAAGGACAATTTTATTTATAAATTTATTTTTTATTTTTGACATTTATACGCACTGCCAACTACTCCTATGCAATGGGAGTAGCTCACTAGAACCCTTAAAGGGTTCGTGAGGTCTTGCAGACGGCTTTTTGATTTAAGAAATAAAAAAATTTAGAAGATATGGCAAAATCATCTATTCATATTATCGCAGTAAAAACAAACTCTGAACTTCACAACAAACGACTTAAAGAGTATGATTATGTTCGTCAAGAATTAACCCCATTTAATGAAATATGGGAACAGGAAAGTTTATCCTGTGCAAGGCAACGAATAGAGACTACTTATGAAAAAAATGTAGGTCAAAAAATGCAATCCAAAATGAACCCATTACGAGAGGGGGTTTTAAATCTAAACCCCGAACACACAATGGAAGATTTACACAGATTGCGAGAAGTTTTATTTGAGCAATTTGGAATAAAAACAATCCAAATGTACATTCACCGAGACGAGGGCTATATGAAGTCCAAAGAATGGAAACAAAATCTACACGCTCATTTGATTTTTGACTGGACAGACGAAAAAGGCAAGTCACTCAAACTCAAAAGACAAGAAATGACCCAATTACAAGATGTTGTTTCCGAAGTTTTAGAAATGGAAAGAGGGCAAAAATCTAACAAAAAACATTTAGGAGCAATAGCCTACAAGATTCAGCAGATTGAGGAAAATATAGCTCAAAAACAGCTTGAAATTGGGCATTTAGTAACTCAATGGGAATTTTACAAAGAACTTGAAACTTCTGCCAATGTAGAAGATTATATTCAAAAAGGCTTTTTAGGACTAAACAACAAAATCAACAAAGAAAAATTAAATACCCTTATTCGTTCGGAAAAAGCTAAAACCATTGAAAACAAAAATTTAGTTTCTGAAAATAAAAAAATCATCAAACAAACAGAAAATTTTTATCAGCAAATGACCCTGCAAATAAATTCACTTGAAAAAGAGCGTGAAAATCTCGAAAAAGACAAAACTAATTTAGAAGCTGAAAAATCGCTTTTTTTTAGAAGAATGAATAATCTCATAGGTCAAGAAGAGAAAGTTAAAAATTTTGACCTTAAAATGGCTGAATTTAATGTTTTGAAGCAAAAATTTGAAAGGATAAAAGATTTTGAGGGAATAAATTACTCTCGTAGCTATTTGGATTACTGCGTAAAAGCTCAAAATTTTTTAGATGAAATTCTCATTCCTCAAATTCTTCAAGAACTCACTGAAAGACAAAATTTCAGAAATAAATTAGAACTTGAAAAAACACTGGTTAAAGAATTTGAAAACAAAGGATTAAAATATTTTGACACCACCAAAGAAATTTTCGAACAAACCGAACAAAAAATGGGAATAGAATATCGCCCATTTTTAGGCAGAAAGAGATA
>NZ_JAUMYY010000068.1:0-2255 GCF_030528405.1 Fusobacterium sp. | reverse complement strand
CTGCTTGAAGTTCCAAAAAGCTAAAAAAATCCTCGCCGAAGTATGAGGCGAAATTTTAGTTTTTGGCGATTTTTTTTGAGCGTAGCGAAAAAAAATAAAAAGAAGCCAAAAACTAAAGAGGTAGAATGGGAGTGGAGAAAAAATGTTAAAAAATCAAGTGTTAAATAATTGATTTTCAATATTTTAACCTGTTAAATTATGTTAAAAAAGTTGGGTAACAAAACTTAACCTAATAGGTAACAAATCACTACCAAATAGGGAATTTTTATATATAAAAAAAATACATAAACGGAAATTTTATTTTGTTATTTTATTTCCTTTTTGTAATTTTGCACTTTCTAAATAGGTAAAAAATGAAAATAGAAAAATTACCCTCTTTATTAGAGGTAGAGAAGCACGAAACAAATCCTTTTGTAGTAGAATTACAAGGAAAAATGTTTTTACAACCAAGAGCAAACACTATTATTGCAAAAAGTCAAGCTCTCGTAGACACCAACACTGGTGAAATAATAGATGAAGCAATTTTAATTGGTAAGAGAAAAATTGTAGATAAATCTCAATTCGCTAAAATATACGCTTCTGAAATAAGTATTTTATATGAATTATCAAAAACTGCTCAAAATATATTTTTATATTTGATAAAAGTAATGGATTATGATAATAGAGTTTATTTTAATTATAAAAGAGAATTTGCAAAAGTTAATTATACAGCACATACAGCCCCTTTAAAAGGATTAAGAGAATTAATAGCTAAAAATATTATAGCTTGTGACATTAGAGAGCATACATATTGGCTAAATCCTACAATAGTATGTAAAGGAGAACGTTTTGCTAAATATGTAGAATATGTTGTTGGAACAGAAGAAGAAGTACAAAAACAAGAACTTTTACACAAAAAACAACAAAAAGAACACATAGAAAAATTACCTAACCAAGTATATAATAAATACAATATAGCTTCATCTCAATCAACCCAAGCTGATTTACAAATTCAACAACAACAAAAAGAAAAATCTTTTTTACAACAGGGTAATTTATTTAAAGAAACGCCTGATTTAATAAACCCTATAACGGGTGAAATTATGAAATAAAAATCCCCCTTTATTTAAAAAGGGGATAAATCCAAAATAATTATTTTATTCTTTTTTCTTTTTTCTTTTATTTCCTAAAAAACCAAAAAATAAACTTAAACATACAGCAGTTAAGGCTAACCAAAAATTAAATTCTTTTTCAAATAACAATGTAACTACTCCATAATAAGCTAATATCCCTGCTAAAATACCTATTGAATATTTTAAAAATACTACACTACTTTTCATATAATTAAATTATTTAAAAAGCCAACGAATAAATTTTTTAGTCCCTTCAATAGCTGAATTTCCTGCAGCACCACCTATAATAGCAGTACCATATGCTAATTGACCTGCACCAGGTAAAGCATTAACAACAGCAGTAGTTATTGCTCCTCCTACTGCTCCTGCTACATCTGCTTCAATAATATCATCAAATTCATCTGTTTCTTTAATATTAGAATGTTCTGATAATTGAATTTTATAATTATTAGCATAAGCTATAAATCTCAAATTCTTCCATTTTTTAGCATTTTCTTTCCAATAAATTGAAGAATATTTAGCTGTTTGAGTTGCAGAAAAAACAATAATCTTTTCTTCAGCTGTTAATTTACCATCTTTTTCTACTTTTTTTTCTAAATTAATGATATCTTCTTTAATGTCTTTGTTTTTAGAAACTTGATTTATTATTATCTTTAAATCTTTTAAATAATCTTTTATATTATTTGGTATTTTAACGGAAAAAGTTTCTTCAATATTTTCTAAAAGAATACTTTTATCATTAACTTTAAAAACTTTTTTAATGTTTTCTACTCCCAAATTATTTGTCGATTCAGGATATTTTGTATTTAATAATGTATTTTTTATCAAAAAATTTTCCAATTCTTTTTTCTTTTCAATATCAGATTTTGAAAAAAAATCTATTTGATTGTATCTATTACTTAAAAATTGAAATACTTCCTCTAAGTTTTTATTATGTTCAATTCCTACAAATTCCAAACTCTGAGCAGTTACTAACTTTGCTCGTTCAATTTTTAAATCTTCTTGTTTTCTATTACAAGAAACAATACCCACCAAAGTCGTTAAAACGACTGCTAAACTTAAAATTACTCGCTTCATTTTATTTTAATATTTTATATTTTAAAAATTAACTGGGGCAAAGTTATGAAATAAAGCATTAAAAAA
>NZ_JAUMYY010000014.1 GCF_030528405.1 Fusobacterium sp. | reverse complement strand
AAAAATCAGCCGATTGGAATAGATTTTTTAAGAATCTCCAATCGGCTTTTTTTATATATAAAAAACTATAAGATAAATAAATTTTATAATTGAGAAAAAAATTTTTTACTGTAATTAAAATAATTTTTCTATGATATAAAAGAGAAAAATAAATAAAATAAAATTTATAAAAAAATAAAAAAAATAGCTTGCTAAAAAATAAAATATGTTGTATAATTAGTTGTAACAGAAAATAATATTAAGCAAAACAAAATAAAATAATAAAAATATTTTTTGTTAATGAAAATGATATCATACCAACCTTATAATAAAAAAGGATTCTCTTATCATGTATAAGAGAATTCTTTTTTATTATATTGTAAAATATAAATTCAAAATTTTAACTTAGAAATTAAAATAAGTTTTTATATAAAATTTAAATAGAAAAAAAACTAATTCAATGCTAAAATTGAAGTGTTAAAAAATTAAATAGGAGAGTACTATGTTTATAATGATAGATAATTATGACTCTTTTGTATATAATCTTGTAAGTTATTTTATGGAAGAAAAAATAGAAATAAGTGTTATAAGAAATGATCAAGTAAATTTGAAAACTATGGAAAAGAAAATACAACAAAAAAAAATAGAAGGAATAATAATTTCTCCTGGACCTAAAAGTCCAAAAGATTGTGGGTTGTGTAATGAAATTATAGAAAAATTTTATAAAAAAATTCCAATATTTGGAGTATGTTTAGGACATCAAATAATTGGTCATGTTTTTGGTGCAAATGTTACCAAAGCTTTTAAACCTATGCATGGAAAGGTTGAAAATATAAAAAATAATGGAAAAAATATTTTTGAAAATTTGCCAATTAATATAAAAGTAACAAGATATCATTCTCTCATTATAAAAGAAAATTTATCAGCTGATTTTGAAATAGATGCTGAGACAAAAGATGGCATAATAATGGCAATTTCTCATAAGAAATATCCTTTATATGGAGTACAATTTCATCCTGAGGCTGTACTTACTGAATATGGTCATGAAATGATAAGAAATTTTATTAAAATAGCAAAAAAATGGAGAAATGAAAATTATGACTAGAGTAAAAAAATTAGAAAAATACGTTGATATATTTTTATTATTTAAAAATTTATATAAAAAAGATTCAAGTATAGCATTTTTAGATTCTTCTTTGCATAATAAATATGGTAAATATTCTATAATTGCTTTAGATTTATACTTGGAATTAAAAGAAGATAATGAGAAGTTTTATGTAAATGGTAATGAGAGTAAAAATAATTTAGAAGGATATTTAAAAAAATTTTTAAGAGAAAACAAGGAAGAAAATCCCTATGATTTTCCTTTAATTGCAGGGGGGATACTTTATTTTTCTTATGATTATGGAAGAAAATTTGAAAAAATAAAGACAAGGCACTTTAAAGATTTAGATGTAGCAGAAGCAATAATAAGATTTTATAGAACCTTTATAATAGAAGATCTTGATAAAAAAGAAATATTTATTTCTTATCAAAGAGAAGAAGATTTATTGGAACTTGAAAATTTTATTTTAAATTTTAAATTTGAGGAAGAAAATTTAGAGAAAAACAAAGAACTTGCAAACTATGAATCAAATTTTAAAAAAGAAGAGTATTTAGAAGCTATATCTAAAATGATTAATTATATAGTGGAGGGCGATATATATATTACTAATATGACACAGAGACTAAAGGTTGAAAGCAGAAAGAATCCTTTAGATGTGTTTTCCTATTTGAGAAAGTATAATCCATCACCATTTGGAGCTTATCTAGATTATAAAGATTTTCAAGTTATTAGTGCATCTCCAGAAAGATTTATAAAAATGGAGGATAAGTTAATAGAAACAAGACCTATAAAAGGGACTAGAAAAAGAGGAAGGACTATAGAAGAAGATAAACTTTTAAAGAATGAGCTTTTAGAATCAGAAAAAGATAAGAGTGAGCTTTTAATGATAGTTGATTTGGAAAGAAATGACCTTCATAGGATATGTGAATTACAATCTGTCAAGGTAACTGAGCTATTTGAGGTTGAAACTTATTCAACGGTATTTCATCTAGTTTCTACAATTATAGGAAAGTTAAAAGAAGATTTAGATTTTGTGGATTTAATCAAGGCTACTTTTCCTGGAGGTTCTATAACAGGAGCACCCAAAATAAGAGCTATGGAAATTATAGATGAATTAGAAAAATCTAGAAGAAATTTATACACAGGCTCATTGGGTTATATTTCTTTTGATGGAAATTGTGATTTAAATATAATAATTAGGACACTTGTTCACAAAGACGGAAAATATTATTTGGGAGTAGGCGGAGGAATAACTTGTGAGTCAGATTTAGATTTCGAGTATGAGGAAACTTTACAAAAAGCGAAAGCTCTTTTGGAAGCTTTAGTATAAAGGAGATTAACTGTGAAAATCAATTTAGATGATGGCTATAGTTTTGGTTTAGGACTTTTTGAAACTATTCATATATATAAAAATAAAGCTTTATTTTTAAATGAGCATCTATTGAGACTGAATACCTCTATAAGAGATTTAGATTTTAAATTTCCTGAAGTTTATGAGGAAGAAATTTTAAATTATTTAGTAGAAAATCCTAGTTTAAAAGAGAACGAAGTAATCAAAATAATAATATCTGAAGAAAATAAAATTTTTTTGAAGAGAAACTATTCCTATACAGATGAGCAATATAAAAAAGGATTTAGGTTAAATATTTCAAAAATAAAAAGGAATGAAAGCTCTATATTTAGTTACCATAAAACTCTTAATTGTGCAGAGAATATTTTTGAAAAACAGAAAAGTATTTTACAAGGTTATGACGAACCTCTGTTTTTAAACACAAAGGGCTTTATCAGTGAAGGAGGAACTAGTAACATATTCTTTGTAAAAAATAATAAAATAATGACTCCAAAATTGGCTTGTGGCTTATTAAAAGGAATAGTTAGAGATTGGGTAATAAGAGAGTTTGATGTAATTGAAGGAGAAATTTCCTTAAATGATATAGAATTTTTTGATGAAGCTTTTTTAACAAATTCTTTAATGGGTATAATGTCAGTAAGTTCAATAGGAGCATTAAAGCTAAAATCAAGGGAAATAACAAATGAGATTTTAAGTAAATATAATAAAGAGATAAAAAAGGGACTATTGTAAATTATAATAGCCCCTTTTTAGTATATAAAAAAGTATAAATTTATGTATTTTTATTTTAGCCAAACAATTAAAATAATGATATTTATGGTTTCAAAAACTTTATATTTGAGTTATACAGTAGAAGTCAATCAACGAAGTTGGCTTATACAAAAAAACTATAATTTAAATAGTAAATCATAATAACTTGGTATAGGCCAGGCATCTGAGGCTATTTTTAATTCAAGGCTGTCTACAGCAAATCTTAAGTTTTTTAATATAGGAAATACATTGTTGTTATAAAATACAGCTCTATGATAATCAGTTTCAACCTTCAATGCTTCAGTTAAATTTTTTTCCAAGTCATTAGCTAAAGTAACTATATCATTTTTTAGTAAAATGATTTCTTTTAAAAGATTAATATCAAATTCAAACAAGCTTTCTTCATTAAAAATTTTTTTTGCTCTGTGAATTGATTTAGCAAGATTTGATATGTATTTTATTACAAAAGGATAAATTTGATTTCTAGCTATTCTGATAGCAGTTGAAATCTCAATATTACATTGCTTGTTATATCTTTCAGTGTATACATGAAATCTTGAGAAAGATTCGCTACGAGATAAGACATTGTTTCTTTCAAAAAGTTGAATAATATCCTCTTCAATGAAGGCAGGTAATCCTTCAATAGTATTCTTAAGATTAGGAAGCCCTCTTTTCTTTGCTTCATCTATCCACTTCTGCTCATAACCATTTCCATCAAAAATAATTTTTTTGTGCTTCGGATATTTATCTTTAATAAGTGAAATAATAGAGTTTTTAATAGATTTAGTTTTTAGAGACTCCTCTAAAAATTTATTATATTCTTTTATTACATCTGCAACTATAGTATTTAAAACAAAGGTTGGAGTTGCAGGAGAAGCGCTAGAGCCAGGCATTCTAAATTCAAATTTATTCCCAGTAAATGCCATTGGAGAAGTTCTATTTCTGTCAGATATATCTTTTTTTATCTTAGGAATGTGGAATCCTATTTCAAGCTCATTAGTAGTAGATTTATTTTCAAAATTTATATTTTCTATATTTTCTAGAAGATTTTCTAGCTGTTCTCCTAAGAAAATAGATATAATTGCAGGAGGAGCTTCATGTCCACCTAATCTGTGATCATTTCCAGGGGTTGCTGTAGTAGCCCTCAGAACAGGAGCATACTTATCTACAGCCTCTATCATTGCCATTAAATATACCAAAAATGAAAAATTATCTTTAGAAAGTGTGTCAGGGTCATATAAATTAACACCTCTATCAGTAGACAAAGACCAATTGCAGTGCTTTCCTGAACCGTTTACGCCATGAAATGGTTTTTCGTGAAGTAAAGCCACAAGGTTATGCCTATTTGCAACTTTTTTAATCATATCCATAGTAATTTGATTTTGATCAATAGCAACATTTGCAGTATTAAACATAAGAGCTATTTCGAATTGATTGGGAGCAACTTCATTATGCTTTGTTTTAGACATGACACCAAGTTTCCAAAGTTCGTTATCAAGTTCAGCCATAAATATTTCGATTCTTTCTTTGATAGTTCCATAGTAATGGTCATTCATTTCTTGCCCTTTTGGAGGTAAGCAACCGAAAACTGTTCTTCCAGAAAGAGCGAGATCTTGTCTTTTATAAAAAAAGTTTTTATCAATTAAAAAATATTCCTGTTCCACACCTAAAGTAACATTTATATTTTCTGTTTCATTATCTCCTAAAAGTTTTTGTAATTTTAAAACTTCATTTCTAAGAGTTTTTATCGAACGAAGTAAGGGAACCTTTTTATCTAGAGCTTCTCCATTATATGCAACAAAGGCAGTTGGAATATAAAGAGTTTTACAGCCTTCTTCACCTTTTAAGAACATAGGAGAGTTTATATCCCAAGCAGTGTAACCTCGAGCCTCAAAGGTAGATCTAAGCCCACCATTTGGAAAAGATGAAGTATCAGATTCACCCTTTATTAATTCTTTACCAGAAAATTTAGCCATACTCGTTCCGTCAGGATTTATAGAAATAAATGATTCGTGTTTTTCAGCTGTGAGTTCTGTGAGAGGTTGAAACCAATGAGTATAGTGTGTTGTTCCTTTTTCAAGTGCCCACATTTTTATAGCGTTAGCTATAATATCAGCAATTTCAATAGTCAGCTCTTCTTTACCTTCTCTAATTTTTAAAAATTTTTTAAAAACATAATCAGGAACTCTATTTTTTAGATTTTTTTCTGAAAAGCAATTTGTGCCAAAGTTTTCAAGTAAATTATTCATAGAACCTCCATTTAAAAATAATATTTAATTTTGTATTTTATCATAAAGTTAATCTAGATACAATAAAATAATTGATATAAAAATCATTTATAAAATATATTATAAAAAAATAAAATATTTTTTTACTAAAAATACTGTAAATTGTATTCACTTTTTGCTATAATAATAAGAAGATCTAACTTAATTTAAAATAAAGGAAAGGGATGAGAATGAAAACTGTAAAAGTTAGTATTAAAAATAAAAAAGGACTACATGCAAGACCTTCTTCTTTATTTGTGAAGCTTGTTACTAAGTATGACTCAGATATAATGGTTAGATCTGAAGATGAAACTGTTAATGGAAAAAGCATAATGGGATTAATGTTGCTTGCTGCTGAGGAAGGAAGAGAGCTTGAGTTAATTGCAGATGGTCCTGATGAAGATGCTATGTTAGATGAATTAATAGATCTTATAGAAATAAAAAAATTTAATGAGGAGTAACCTATTTGGAAGTAATAAGAGCTAAACATATGGGCTTTTGTTTTGGAGTATTAGAGGCTATAAATATATGCAATTCCTTAGAAAAAGAAGGAAAAAAATATATTTTAGGAATGTTAGTTCATAATAAATATGTTATGGAAAATATGAAAAACAAAGGCTTTGAAGTTATTGATGAGGAAGAAATATTAAATGACAGCAGTAAGTTAAAAGAAGGCGATATAGTTATAATAAGAGCCCACGGGACAACCAAGGCTATTCATAATAAACTAAAGGAAAAGAAGGTTATAATTTATGATGCCACTTGTGTATTTGTAAAAAAAATAAAAGATGAAGTTGATTTAGCAAATAAAGAAGGATATACAGTATTATTTGTAGGGGATAAAAATCATCCTGAAGTAAAGGGAATAATTTCTTATGCTGATGAGATTGAAATTTTTGAAACTTTAGATGAAGCAAAAGAAATAGAAATAGATAAGAATAAAAAATATTTACTTTCAACCCAGACCACTTTAAATAAGAAAAAATTTGAAGAGATAAAAAATTTTTTTCAAAAGATGTATCAAAATGTCAGAATTTTTGATAAAATATGTGGAGCAACAACTGTTAGGCAAAAATCAGTGGAAGATTTAGCACCTGAAGTTGACATTATGATAATTATTGGAGATAAGAAAAGCTCAAATACAAAAAAGCTTTATGAGATTTCTAAAAATATAAATGAGTTTAGTTATCTAGTAGAAAATGAATTTGATATAGATGAAAAAATTTTTAAAAATAAGAAAACTGTTGGACTAACAGCAGGAGCATCAACACCAGAAGAAATAATAAAGAACATAGAAAATAAAATAAGGGGGATTAAAATGCCTAATTTAAATGAGAACCATGATGAATTTTTAGCAATGTTGGAAGAGTACCAACCGAATCAAGAGAAGAGAGTAGAAGGAACGATAGATTCTATCGATCTAAACTATACATATCTTGATGTTCCAGGAGAAAGAACAGCAGTAAGAGTAAGAACGGAAGAATTAGAAGGTTATAAAGTCGGAGATACTGTAGAAGTTTTAATAACTGGTCTTTTAGAATCTGATGATGATCAAGAATATATACTTGCATCAAGAAGAAAAATTGAAATTGAAAAAAATTGGTCTAAAATAGAAGAGTCTTTTGAGAACAAAAGTATTTTAGAAGGTACAATTACAAAAAAAATAAAGGGAGGATATTTAGTACAGGCTTTATTCTATGCTGGTTTTCTGCCTAACTCACTTTCAGAAATTTCAGAAAATGAAGAAAATGTGATAGGTAAAAAAGTTTCAGTAATAGTTAAAGATATAAAATTGGACCCTAAGGATAAAAGAAATAAAAAAATTACGTATTCAGTGAAAGATATTAGATTTATGAAGCAAGAAAAGGAATTTGCTGAATTAGCTGTAGATAAAGTAGTAGAATGTAAAATTACAGAAATAATGGAATTTGGCTTAGCAGTTGCTATAGGGAGTTTAAGAGGTTTTATACATATCTCAGAAATTTCTTGGAAAAGGCTTGAAAAATTAACAGATGAGTTTAAAGTGGGAGATATTATAAAAGCAATTATAGTTTCCCTTGATGAAACAAAGAGAAATATTAAACTATCAATAAAAAGATTGGAAGCAGATCCATGGACAAGTTTAGAAACAGAATTTAAAGTTGATGATGAGGTTGAAGCAACTGTTACTAAAGTGTTACCTTATGGTGCTTTTGCAGAAATAAAAGCAGGAGTTGAAGGCTTAATACATATTTCAGATTTTAGTTGGACTAAGAAAAAAGTAAATATCTCTGACTATATAAAAGAAGGGGAAAAAATTAAAGTAAGAATAATAGAGTTAAATGCAGCAGACAGAAAACTAAAATTAGGAATAAAGCAATTAGTTGCAAATCCTTGGGAAAGTGCTGAAACAAATTTTGCAGTTGGAACAGTTTTAAAAGGAAAAGTTGTAGAAACAAAGCCTTTTGGTATTTTTGTAGAAGTGGTTGACGGAGTTGATTCATTTGTTCATATTTCAGACTTTAACTGGCCTGGTGAAGAAACAATTAAATACGAAGTGGGTAATGAAGTTGAATTAAAAGTAACAGAGCTTGATTTAAATGATAAAAAAATTAAAGGAAGTATAAAAGCATTAAGAAAGAGTCCATGGGATAAGGCTATGGAAGAGTACAAAGAAGGGTTAACAGTAGAAAGAAAAATAAAAACAGTTACTGACTTTGGTTTATTTATTGAACTTACTAAGGGTGTAGATGGTTTTATACCAACTCAATTTGCTTCTAAAGATTTTATAAAAGATATTAGAGAAAGGTTTAAAGAAGGAGATACTGTAAAAGCTCAAATAGTTGAAGTTAATAAAGATACACAAAAAATTAAACTATCTATAAAAAAGATAGAACTTGAAGAGAAAAACAGAGAAGAAAGAGAACTAATTGAGAAATATTCTGTTTCGGGTGAAGAATAAAAAAGGCATTTAGTTTAATTTTTTAAAACTTTGTTTGTGATATAAATTTATTTAAGAGCCTTTTTTTAAAGGCTCTTTTATTTATTCTATTATTAAAATATTAAAAATCTTTATTTGTAGAGTTTGATAAGGAGAAATATAATGAAAAAATTTTTTTTATTTATTAGTTTATTGACAGTAGTAGCATGTACAAATGCAAGAGAAATAAAACAGGAAGATAAGATTTCTTTAACCTATGAAGAACTTCGTTCAGAACAAAATGTAATGTCAACTAATTGGTTTCAAACTTCGGGAGAAGCAAAAGCATTATTTATACAAGCTTATAATATTGCAACTCAAAGATTGAAAGAGCATTTAAAAAAGCCTAGCGAAAAACCTTATTCTATAGTCCTAGACTTAGATGAAACAGTTTTAGACAACAGCGTCTATTCAGCAGAAAATATAAAGAAGGGGAGAAATTGGTCTAAAGAAAGTTGGAATGAATGGGTAAATATGTCAGCAGCAGGTGTACTTCCTGGTGCTAAAGATTTCTTAGAATTAGCAAATAAGAATAAGGTTGAAATATATTATATTTCAGATAGATATGAAGAACACTTGGATGCAACTATAAAAAATTTAAAAAAATTAGGATTACCTGTACAGAGTAGAGCTCATGTATTATTGAAAGGAAAAAATGATAAAAGTGGAAAAGTTAATCGTAGAGATTATGTTAAAAATCATACCAATTTAATCATGCTTTTTGGAGATAATCTATCTGATTTTGAGGAATTTTCAACGAAATCTATTGAAGATAGAAATAAAAAAGTTGAAGAACTGGCAAAGGAATTTGGTACTAAATTTATAGTATTCCCAAATCCTATGTATGGTGCCTTTGAAACAGCCATCTATGGTGGGAAGTTTGGAGATGCAAAAGACTTAATAAATGCGAGAAGAACTGTATTAAGAAATTATGAGAATATTAGCAGGTAGGGAGAAATATGAGAAAAAATTATATAAACTGGGACGATTATTTTATGGGACTAGCTCTTTTATCTGCGATGAGAAGTAAAGATCCTAATACGCAGGTTGGAGCTTGCATAGTAAATGAGGATAAAAGAGTAGTAGGAATTGGATACAATGGTCTTCCGAGAGGTTGTGAAGATGGGGAATTTCCATGGGAAAGAGAAGGGGAGTTTTTGGAAACTAAGTATCCTTATGTATGTCACGCAGAATTGAACGCTATTTTGAATAGCATAAAATCTCTAAAAAATTGTACCATATATGTGGCACTTTTTCCTTGTAATGAATGTAGTAAGGCAATAATCCAAAGTGGAATCAAGGAAATAGTATATTTATCAGACAAATATGAAGGCACAAACGCAAATAAAGCATCTAAAAAAATGCTAGATGCAGCAGAAGTTAAATATAGAAGATTAGAGACAGATAGAAAGGAAATTATTTTAAATTTTTGTGTTGAGTAAAATTTAAAATTTTTTATATAGAAATAGCTATCTTTTAAATTTTGAAAAAAAAGATTTATGGCTTTGCTGTGCTTTTTCCTCTTCTTTTTGTTTTCTGTAGTTGGACCAATTTGGATCGCTTTTCATATGTCGTTTTAATTGTTTCATATATTTGTATGTATTTTTAAAGTTATTAAATTTTGTTGTAATTTTATTGACAGTAGTTGTAAAGAAGTTCTCTATATTGATATGAACAAATTTTAATATATCAAACATATAAATATTTGAGCAATAGGGACATTTATATTTAGCCATTTTATTAGAAATTTTTATTTTTTTGGTACATTTAGGGCAAGTGATAATTAATTTTTTCATAAGACACTCCATAATTATAGATTTGTTTAAATTCTAACAGATATAATTATGATTGACAAGGGGGATAATAGAATGGAAGAAGTATTAAAAAGTAGCCTGATATTCAAAAATCTTAGCTTAGAAAAAATCAAACTAATTTTAAGGGAAATAAAATATGATAGAAAAAAATATAAAGATAGAGAAAATATAGCCTTTCGTGGAGATAAAGTGGAAGGTTTGAATCTAATAATAAAAGGAATAGTAAAAACAGAAATGTTGACTAAGGATGGAAATGTAAAAAAAATAGAGGAATTAGGGCTTGCTGATGCTCTTGCCTCAGCTTTTATTTTTGGGACTAACAATACTTACCCAGTTGATTTGGTTGCTAAGGGTGAGGTTGAAATATTGCATATAAATAAAATAAACTTTTTAAAATTATTGTCACTTGAGCGCAAAATTCTTGAAAATTATTTAAATGAAATTTCAAATAAAGCACAGCTTTTAAGTGCAAAAATATGGAATAACTTTAATAATAAAACTATAGGAGAAAAAATTCGTAATTTTATAATAAGAAACCATAAATCTTGTGAAGTGACAATTGATAATTTAAAAGGTTTAGCAGAAAGTTTTGGAGTAGCAAGACCATCTCTTTCAAGAGTTTTAAGTGATTATATCAATGAGGGTAAGATAGAGAGAATAGGAAGGAACAAATATAAAATTTTAGACAAAGATTTTTTAAAAAATTAATAGGTACATTAAGAGAAGAATATAAAAAATGAAAAGGGGACTAAATTTTTAAATCCCCTTTTTTTATATAATTTCTCTTTTTCATAAATTTATATATGAAGTAACTTATAAGACTTGGTAATAAAAAATGAAGTATTAACATAGGAATTATATAAGATTTCCCAGCTAAAGAAAAAGTAGAAAGTTGTCCTACCAATCCACTTGTACCCATCCCAGATGCAATGCTATTAGTTTGGAGTTTAAAAATAGTTGTTGATAAAATTCCAAGTATAGCACTACTTAAAGTAGGTGGAATCCAAATAAGGGGATTTTTAATTATATTTGGGATTTGTATC
Organism: Fusobacterium sp.; assembly: GCF_030528405.1. Classification (GTDB taxonomy): domain Bacteria; phylum Fusobacteriota; class Fusobacteriia; order Fusobacteriales; family Fusobacteriaceae; genus Fusobacterium. Next base: position 26,324 of record NZ_JAUMYY010000014.1, on the reverse strand, counting down.
ATCGAAGTTCCAAAAGCTATAGATAAAGTTGTTCCTATGTCATTATCATCATAAGATATAATTGCAAAACCAATCATTTGACAGCAACAGCCAGTAAGAGCTGCTCCAGCAGCAAGTCCACTTAAGCCTAAAGATATACCTATAGCGGCAGAACTTGTGGGTAAAGTTAAAAGCAAACCCATAATAACTGAAACTGTAAGCCCCATAAAAACTGGATTAAGTTCAGTACTTTTATTTATTATAAAGCCAAGTTCCTTGATAAATTCAGAAATAAAAGGAGAAAAAAATCTACCAATAAGGCAACCTAAAATTATTGTTAAAGAAGGAAGTAAAATGATATCAAACTTTGTTTTTCCTGCAATTTTATTTACCAAAAAAACAGCAAAAACAGTTGAAAAATATGCTCCTATAGGCTCACCTATACGTATTGTAGCTAAGGAATCAATAAAATTTATACTTCCAGCACCAAAAGCTCCTGTTATAAGAGAGGCTGTTATGATAAGTGGATGCGAGCTCAATGCAAAAGCAATACCAGCTCCTATTGCTGGACCCATAAGAAACTGAGATAGAGTACCAAGCTGAATTAAAAAATCGATAGAAAATAAAGAACCAATTTGCTTTAAAATTAAGCCTGTAATAAGTGAAGAAAAAAGACCTAAAGCCATTCCATTAAGACTTTTAATAAAAAAATTTTTCATTTTTTAGACCCCTTTTTAGATAAAATTATTATTGTACAATTACTATAATAATAGCAATAAAAGAAATATAAGTAAAGTTTATTTAAAATAAAAAATAAATTTAATTTGCAGGAATAGTTGACACAGTTTAATAAATATGCTAGAATACTCTATGTCTTAGAAAGCAGAATACAGGAAAAACTCGTATACCATATATATTTTTTAATTATGGGAGGATCATTGGATACCGTTAAAGAGTGGACTTGTTTTTGATAATAGTTTACACTTTGATGTAGATTGTGAAGAATTTTAATTATCTTAAGATTTCTTCGTTTAGATTGAGTATTAATTGTATGAGCTATATAAGATTTAGAAAATACAATTTAATAGGAGGAATGAGAGATGAGAGTACAAGTAATTTTAGAATGTACAGAAACTAAATTGAGACATTACACTACAACAAAAAATAAAAAGACCCATCCAGAGAGATTGGAAATGATGAAGTACAACCCTGTACTAAAGAAACATACTCTATATAAAGAGACAAAAAAATAATACAGTGAATTAGTAAACACACATGCAGGTCAATGGCTCAATTGGTAGAGCATCGGTCTCCAAAACCGAGGGTTGGGGGTTCGAGTCCCTCTTGACCTGCCACTTTTATTGAAGGGAGATATTATGAACTTGTTTCAAAAGGTTAAGATGGAGTACTCAAAAGTTGAATGGCCTTCAAAAAAAGAAGTTATTCATTCTACTGCTTGGGTTGTAACTATGACTGTTTTAATATCTATCTATCTTGGAATTTTTGATATTCTAGCCCTTAGAGCTTTGAAAGTTTTGGAGGCAATAATATGAGTATAGAAAACGTAAGAAAATGGTTTATGATTCATACTTATTCAGGATATGAAAAAAAAGTAAAAACTGATCTTGAACAGAAAGTAGAGACTTTAGGTTTAGGTGAAATAGTGAGTAATATACTGGTTCCCGAGGAAGAAAATATTGAAATTGTCAGAGGAAAGAAAAAAAGCGTTTTTAGGAAGCTTTTTCCTGGTTATGTAATGCTTGAAATGGAAGCTACTAGGGAAGAGAATGAAAATGGAATTAACTTTAAAGTGGATCCTGATGTTTGGTACATTATAAGAAATACGAATGGAGTAACTGGCTTTGTAGGAGTTGGCTCTGATCCTATTCCCATGGAAGAACATGAGGTAAGAAATATATTTAATATAATAGGAATAAAAGTTCCTAAAGAAATTATACAGGTTGACTTCGCAAAGGGAGATTATGTAAAAATTTTGAATGGAGCCTTTGGAGGACAAGAAGGCGAAGTTGCTGAAATTGATTTAGAACACAGAAAAGTTAAAGTAATGGTTGAAATTTTTGGTAGAATGACACCAGTTGAAGTTGAAATTAGTGGTGTTGAAAAAGTGTAAGTACACACAATTCTTATGGAGGTGTAATTAAAAAAATGGCAAAAGAAGTAATTCATATAATAAAACTACAATTACCAGCAGGAAAGGCAAATCCTGCTCCACCAGTTGGACCTGCATTGGGGCAACATGGTGTAAATATAATGGAATTTTGTAAAGCATTTAATGCTAAAACTCAAGATAAAGCTGGATGGGTAATACCAGTGGAGATCTCTGTATATAGTGACAGATCTTTCACATTTATATTAAAAACTCCACCTGCATCGGATCTATTGAAAAAGGCAGCTGGAATATCATCAGGTGCAAAAAATTCTAAAAAAGAAGTAGCTGGGAAAATAACTACTGCCAAGTTAAGAGAATTAGCTGAAACAAAAATGCCTGATTTAAATGCAGGTTCAGTAGAGGCTGCTATGAAGATAATTGCAGGTTCAGCAAGATCTATGGGAATAAAAATAGAAGACTAATAGCTTTATAAAATTAGTGGTAGGGCAAGTGTCCCGTTAAGCCACAGAGGGAGGAAATTAATAATGGCAAAACATAGAGGTAAAAAATATTTAGAAATTGCTAAATTAGTGGAAGTTGGAAAACTTTATGATATAAGAGAAGCTTTAGAATTAGTACAAAAGACTAGGACAGCAAAATTCGTTGAAACAGTTGAAGTAGCTTTAAGACTTGGAGTTGATCCAAGACATGCTGATCAACAAATTAGAGGAACAGTTGTATTGCCACATGGAACAGGGAAAACTGTTAAAATATTAGCGATAACATCTGGGGAAAATATAGACAAAGCCTTAGCAGCAGGAGCAGATTATGCAGGAGCTGAAGAGTATATAAATCAAATTCAACAAGGATGGCTAGACTTTGATTTAGTAATAGCTACTCCTGATATGATGCCTAAAATTGGGAGACTAGGAAAAATTTTAGGAACAAAAGGTTTAATGCCTAATCCTAAATCAGGTACAGTTACTCCAGACATAGCATCTGCAGTGTCAGAATTTAAAAAAGGGAAATTAGCATTTAGAGTAGATAAATTAGGATCTATACATGCTCCAATTGGGAAGGTAGATTTTGATTTAGATAAAATAGAAGCTAACTTCAAAGCTTTTATGGATCAAATTGTTAGATTGAAACCAGCTACATCAAAAGGACAATATTTAAGAACTGTAGCTGTATCATTAACTATGGGACCAGGTGTAAAAATGGATCCTGCTCTAGTTGCAAAATATGTTGGATAAAAATTTAATATAAATCCAAACCAAAGACAGTAGGAGACAATGTCTTAAAAAAATCCTACCGAGGTTGGAGTTAGGTTTCGCTAACCTCAAAACTCAACCCTTGTTCTTTGGAGCAAGGGTATATTTTTTGAAAAAAGAGGAGGTGAATCAATATGGCAACTCAAGTAAAAAAAGAAGTTGTAGCTGAGTTAGTTGAAAAAATTAAGAAGGCGCAATCAGTTGTTTTTGTTGATTATCAAGGGATTAAAGTTAATGAAGAAACTACATTAAGAAAACAAATGAGAGAGTCTGGAGCAGAATATCTAGTAGCTAAGAATAGATTATTTAAAATAGCTCTTAAAGAATCTGGAATTGAGGACAATTTTGATGAAGTTTTAGAAGGAACAACAGCGTTTGCATTTGGATATACAGATCCAGTAGCACCAGCAAAGGCAGTTTTTGACCTTTCGAAAGCAAAGGCAAAAGCAAAACAAGATGTTTTTAAAATAAAAGGTGGGTATTTAACTGGTAAAAAAGTTAGTGTTGCAGAAGTGGAAGAGTTAGCAAAATTACCTTCGAGAGATCAATTACTATCTATGTTATTGAACTCAATGTTAGGTCCAATAAGAAAACTTGCTTATGCAACTGTAGCAATAGCAGATAAGAAAGAAGCTGCTGAATAGAAATAAAAATAAAAAATAGGAAATTTAAGGAGGAAATAATAATGGCATTTAATAAAGAACAATTTATAGCTGATTTAGAAGCTATGACAGTATTAGAATTAAAAGAATTAGTATCAGCATTGGAAGAGCACTTTGGAGTAACTGCTGCTGCACCAGTAGCTGTAGCTGCTGCAGGACCAGTAGAAGCTGCAGAAGAAAAAACAGAGTTTGATGTAGTTTTAAAATCAGCAGGAGCAAATAAAATAGCTGTAATTAAAGAGGTTAGAGCTATAACAGGATTAGGATTGAAAGAAGCTAAAGATCTAGTTGATAATGGTGGAACAATAAAAGAAGCTGCTCCTAAAGAAGAAGCAGAAGCTATTAAAGAAAAATTAACAGCTGCAGGAGCAGAAGTAGAGGTTAAGTAATAGCGTATAATACTAAAGTCAAAAAAATAGGCACTCTTGAATTATAGAGTGCCTTTTTGGTAACTTTAGTGCTTATTTATTTTTTTAGGTGATAGTTAATCTATTGGAAGTAAACTGCCTATTAATTTCAAAAGATTAATTATTAATTACTTGTAAGGAGAGTGACTTAATGAGCAAACTCATTGAAAGATTAAACTTTGGAAGCATAAAAAATAGAGGAGAAATGCCTCATTTTTTAGAATTTCAATTAAATTCCTATGAAGATTTTTTACAATCTAAAGTTTCTCCAAATAAAAGAGAAAAAAAGGGATTTGAATTAGCATTTAGAGAAATATTTCCAATTGATTCTTCAAATGGAGATATAAGACTGGAGTATATAGGTTATGAATTACATGAGGCAGAATACCCATTAAATGATGAATTGGAATGTAAAAAAAGAGGGAAAACATATTCTAGTTCATTAAAAGTAAGGCTTAGACTTATTAATAAAAAAATGGGAAATGAAATACAAGAGACATTAGTATATTTTGGTGAAGTTCCTAAAATGACAGATAGAGCGACATTTATCATAAATGGTGCAGAAAGAGTTGTAGTATCTCAATTACATAGATCACCAGGGGTATCTTTTAGTAAAGAAGTAAATACACAGACAGGAAAAGATTTATTTTCTGGAAAAATAATACCTTATAAAGGAACTTGGCTGGAATTTGAAACTGATAAAAATGACTTTTTAAGTGTAAAGATAGACAGAAAGAAAAAAGTTTTGGCAACAGTATTTTTAAAAGCAGTGGATTTTTTTGATAATAATACAGAAATAAAAGATTTCTTCTTAAGAGCGGCTACCTTTAATTTAGCAGAAATCTATAAAAAGTATTCTAATGAACCAGAAGAAGTTATTGGAGTTTTAAAAACGAAATTTGAAAATTGTATTTTAAAAGAGGATATAATTGATGAAGAAACAGGTGAATACATTGCAGAAGCTGAATCTGCTTTTGATGAGTCTTTAATTTTAAAATTGATTGAAGCTAAAGTAGAAGAAGTAGCTTATTGGGATGTAAAACCAGAGGAAAAATTAATAGCTAATACTTTATTAAATGATACAACATTTACAAGAGATGAAGCTGTTACAGAAATATTTAAAAAGTTAAGACCTGGTGATCAGGTGACTGTTGAATCTGCAAGAAGTTTGATTAGGCAGATGTTTTTCAATCCACAAAGATACGATTTAGAGCCTGTTGGTAGATACAAAATGAATAAAAGATTGAAGCTAAATGTTCCAGAAAATGAGATTCTTCTAACTAGAGAAGATGTTTTAGCTACAATAAAATATGTAATGGCTCTTAATAATGGAGAACAAACTGCTCATACTGATGATATAGATAACCTATCTAACAGACGTGTAAGAGGTGTTGGAGAACTTCTTTTAATGCAAATTAAAACAGGTCTTACTAAAATGAGTAAAATGGTAAAAGAAAAGATGACAACTCAAGATATAGAAACAGTTACACCTCAATCTCTTCTAAATACTAGACCATTAAATGCTCTTATTCAAGATTTTTTTGGTTCAGGGCAATTATCTCAATTCATGGATCAATCAAATCCTTTGGCAGAATTAACCCATAAAAGAAGAATATCAGCTCTAGGACCTGGTGGTTTATCAAGAGAAAGAGCAGGTTTTGAAGTAAGAGACGTACATGATTCACACTATGGAAGAATCTGTCCTATAGAAACTCCAGAAGGACCTAACATAGGTTTAATAGGTTCTCTTGCAACATATGCAAAAATAAATAAATATGGATTTATTGAAACACCTTATGTAAAAGTGGAAGATGGAATAGCTCAGTTAGACGTAATACATTATTTAGCTGCAGATGAGGAAGAAGGTTTATTTATAGCTCAAGCTGATACAAAATTAGGAAAAAATAATAAGCTACAAGGAGAGGTAGTTTGTAGATATGGGCATGAAATAGTTGAGGTAAGCCCAGATAGAGTAAACTATCTTGATGTTTCTCCTAAACAAGTGGTTTCAGTTTCAGCAGGGCTTATACCATTCTTAGAGCATGACGATGCTAACAGAGCTTTAATGGGATCGAACATGCAAAGACAAGCAGTACCACTTCTTAAGACCGAAGCACCATTTATAGGAACAGGAATAGAAAGAAAGGTTGCAGTAGACTCGGGAGCAGTTGTAACAACTAAAGTTGATGGAATTGTTACATATGTTGATGCAAAGAAAATAGTAATAGAAGATGAAAATGGTAAAGAAAATACATACAGATTATTGAACTACGAAAGATCCAATCAATCTATGTGTCTTCATCAATCTCCTTTAGTGAATTTAGGTGATAAAGTAAAGCGAGGAGATATAATAGCAGATGGACCAGCGACTAAAAATGGAGATTTAGCTTTAGGAAGAAACATCCTTATGGGCTTCATGCCATGGGAAGGTTATAACTATGAAGATGCTATATTAATTTCAGATAGATTAAGAAAAGATGATGTTTTCACATCAATTCATGTGGAAGAATATGAAATAGAAGCTAGAAATACAAAACTTGGAGATGAAGAAATAACTAGAGAGATTCCAAATGTTTCTGAGAGTGCTCTTAGAAATCTTGATGAAAATGGAATTATTAGAATAGGTTCTGAAGTTGAACCAGGGGATATTCTAGTTGGAAAAACAGCCCCTAAGGGAGAAACAGAACCTCCAGCAGAGGAAAAACTATTAAGAGCAATTTTTGGGGAAAAGGCAAGAGATGTAAGAGATACCTCTCTTAGAATGCCACATGGTTCAAAGGGAGTAGTAGTTGAAATCCTTGAACTTTCAAGAGAGAATGGTGACGAATTAAAAGCGGGAGTCAATAAGTCTATAAGAGTATTGGTAGCAGAAAAGCGTAAGATAACAGTTGGGGATAAAATGTCAGGAAGACATGGAAATAAAGGAGTTGTTTCTAGAGTTTTACCAGCAGAAGATATGCCATTTTTAGAAGATGGAACACATTTGGATGTAATATTAAATCCACTTGGAGTACCTTCTCGTATGAACATAGGGCAGGTTCTTGAAGTACATTTGGGAATGGCAATGCGAACATTAAATGAGGGAACACATATTTCTACACCTGTATTTGATGGTGCTTCTGAAGAACAAGTTAAGGATTACTTAGAAAAACAAGGATTTCCAAGAACAGGAAAGGTTACTTTATATGATGGAAGAACGGGAGAAAAATTTGATAATAAAGTGACAGTTGGGATAATGTATATGTTAAAGTTGCACCACTTGGTTGAAGATAAAATGCATGCTAGAGCTATAGGTCCTTATTCACTAGTGACTCAACAACCTTTGGGAGGAAAAGCACAATTTGGTGGACAAAGACTAGGAGAAATGGAAGTTTGGGCTTTGGAAGCATATGGAGCATCTAACATATTACAAGAAATGCTAACTGTAAAATCAGATGATATAACAGGAAGAACTAAAACATATGAAGCAATTATTAAAGGAGAGGCAATGCCTGATTCAGATTTACCAGAGTCATTTAAAGTGCTTTTAAAAGAATTTCAAGCATTAGCTCTTGATATAGAGTTATGTGATGAATATGATAATGTAATAAATGTAGATGAAGAAGTAAATACAGATGAAAATCCAACAGAATACTCACCTTTATCTGAAATGAGAGAAGTTTACATAGAAGATGAAGAAAATGATGGCTTAGATAGTTATGATGATTAAGTAAGTTAAGGGTATAGTCTCGATTAAGGAGGATTTGTAAATTAATGGGAATAAGAAGCTTTGAAAAAATAAGAATAAAATTAGCATCTCCAGAAAAGATTGAAGAATGGTCACATGGAGAAGTGACAAAGCCAGAAACTATAAATTATAGAACATTAAATCCAGAAAAGGATGGTCTATTTTGTGAAAAAATATTTGGACCAACTAAAGATTGGGAATGTTCTTGTGGTAAGTATAAAAGAATGAGATATAAGGGACTTGTTTGTGAAAAATGTGAAGTTGAAGTTACGAAGGCTAAAGTTAGAAGAGAGAGAATGGGGCATATTTGTTTAGCTGCGCCAGTTTCTCATATTTGGTATTCTAAGGGAAGCCCTAATAAGATGTCTTTAATAATTGGAATTTCAGCTAAAGAATTAGAATCTGTACTATATTTCGCAAGATATATAATAACAGCTAGTCAAGAAGAAAGTCTTGAGATTGGGAAAATTCTTACAGAAAAAGAATATAAATTGTATAAACAATTGTATGGAAACAAGTTTGAAGCTTTTATGGGAGCAGAGGGAATTTTAAAACTGCTTGAGGCTATTGACTTAGAAGTACTAAGAGATAGTTTAGAAAAAGAATTAGAAGATGTTAATTCGACTCAAAAAAGAAAAAAAATAGTAAAAAGATTAAAAATAGTTAGAGACTTTATTTCATCGGGTAATAGACCAGAATGGATGATTCTGAAGAATGTTCCAGTTATTCCTGCAGAGTTAAGACCTATGGTTCAATTAGATGGAGGAAGATTTGCTACATCTGACTTAAATGACTTATATAGAAGAGTAATTAATAGAAATAATAGGTTAAAAAAGTTATTAGAAATAAAGGCTCCTGAAATAGTTGTTAAAAATGAAAAGAGAATGCTACAAGAAGCAGTGGATGCCCTTATAGACAATGGAAGAAGAGGGAAACCAGTAGTTGCACAAAATAATAGAGAGCTGAAATCTCTATCAGATATGTTAAAAGGAAAACAAGGAAGATTTAGACAAAATTTATTAGGAAAAAGAGTCGACTATTCTGCTAGATCGGTTATAGTTGTAGGACCTTCCTTAAAAATGAATCAGTGTGGTATTCCTAAAAAAATGGCTCTTGAATTATATAAACCATTTATAATGAGAGAACTTGTAAAAAGGGAGCTAGCTAATAATATAAAAATGGCAAAAAAACTGGTTGAAGAATCAGATGATAAGGTATGGTCAGTAATAGAAGATGTTATACAAGATCACCCTGTTCTCTTAAATAGAGCACCAACATTGCATAGACTTTCTATTCAAGCCTTTGAACCTGTATTGATAGAAGGAAAAGCTATAAGATTACACCCACTAGTTTGTTCTGCATTTAATGCTGACTTTGATGGTGACCAAATGGCAGTACATTTAACTTTATCTCCAGAATCAATAATGGAAGCAAAGCTTCTGATGCTAGCACCAAATAATATAATATCTGCATCAAATGGTGAGCCTATTGCTGTACCATCACAAGATATGGTAATGGGTTGTTATTATATGACAAAGGAAAAAGAAGGTGTTAAAGGAGAAGGGAAAATTTTCTCAAATATAGAACAAGTTATAACAGCTTATCAAAATGAAAAAATTGAAACTCATGCTCTGATAAAAGTTAGAATAGCTGGAGAGATTATAGAAACTACAGCTGGGAGAGTTTTATTCAATGAGATTTTAGAAGCAGAAGATAGAGATTATTCAAAGACATTTGGGAAAAAAGAATTAAAAAAACTTATAAAATCACTATATGAAAAACATGGTTTTTCAAAAACTGCTGATTTAATAAATAAGATAAAAGATTTTGGATATCATTATGGGACTTTTGCAGGGGTATCAGTAGGTATAGAAGATCTTGAAATTCCAAAAGAGAAAAAAGATCTATTGAAAAAGGCAGATAAAGAAGTTGCTGATATTGAAAAAGACTACAAAGCAGGAAAAATAATAAATGAAGAAAGATATAGAAAGACAATTGAGGTATGGTCAAAAACAACTCAAGATGTAACAAATGCAATGATGAGTAATTTGGATAAATTTAATCCAGTATATATGATGGCCACATCAGGTGCCAGAGGAAATACCAACCAAATGAGACAACTTGCAGGAATGAGAGGAAATATGGCCGATACTCAAGGAAGAACTATAGAAGTTCCTATAAAAGCAAACTTTAGAGAGGGACTTACAGTTTTAGAGTTTTTTATGTCATCTCATGGTGCAAGAAAAGGGCTTGCAGATACAGCATTAAGAACTGCTGATTCTGGATATTTAACAAGAAGACTTGTAGATATATCTCATGAAGTGATAGTGAATTCTGAAGATTGTCATACTGAACAAGGAATTGAAGTTGAAGCTTTAATTGGAGCAGATGGAAAAACTATTGAAGAATTAAGTGAAAGAATAAATGGTAGAGTCTTAGCAGAAGATTTAGTACATAAGAAAAAAATTATTGCTAAGAGAAATACTATGATAGGGAAAGAGCTTATTGATAAAATAGAAGAACTAGGTATTAAAAAGGTAAAAATAAGATCTCCATTAACATGTTCTTTGGAAAAAGGGGTTTGCCAAAAATGTTATGGAATGGATTTGTCAAATTATAAAGAAATTTTACTTGGTGAAGCAGTTGGAGTTGTTGCTGCTCAATCAATCGGAGAACCAGGAACACAGCTTACAATGAGAACTTTCCATACAGGAGGAGTTGCTGGAGCAGCAACAGTAGTTGATTCTAAGAAAGCTGAAAACGATGGAATAATTTCCTTCAGAGATATAAAAACTATGGATATCAATGGAGATAATGTAGTGGTGAGTCAGGGAGGAAAAATTATTGTTGGAGATAATGAACACGAGGTTGACTCAGGTTCTATAATAAGAGTAAAAGAAGGAAAAAAGGTTAAAGTTGGAGATGTTTTAGTTTCATTTGACCCACACCATATTCCTATAATATCAGCACATGATGGAAAAGTGGAATATAGAGATTTTAATCCTAAAAGAATTCGGGATGAGAAATACGATGTCTATGAGTACCTAGTTGTAAAGTCTGTAGATAATAGCGAAGCCAATCCAAGAGTTCATATTCGTGATAAGAAAAATGAGAAGTTAGCAACATATACAATTCCTTATGGCGCATATATGATGGTTAGAGATGGAGAAAAAGTTAAAAAAGGAGATATAATAGCAAAAATAATAAAAGTAGGAGAAGGAACAAAAGATATTACAGGAGGTCTTCCTAGAATCCAAGAATTATTTGAAGCTAGAAATCCTAAAGGAAAGGCATTATTATCAGAGATAGATGGTAAAATTGAAATTTTACCAAAGCAAAAAAAACAGATGAGAGCTATTCTAGTAAGATCACTAGAAGATCCAAAAGAATTTAAAGAGTATTTAGTCCCTATGGGAGAACGTTTGGTAGTTACAGATGGTTTAAAAATAAAAGCTGGTGATAAAATAACAGAAGGCGCAATTTCACCATACGATATTTTAAATATAAAGGGTCTTGTTGCTGCAGAGCAATTTATACTTGAATCAGTGCAGCAAGTATACAGAGATCAAGATGTAACAGTTAACGATAAGCACATAGAGATAATAGTAAAACAGATGTTTAAAAAGGTTAGAATAATTGATTCTGGAGCATCATTATTTTTAGAGGATGAAGCTTTAGAAAAAAGAATTGTAGACCTTGAAAATAAGAGATTAATGGAAGAAGGCAAAGCATTAATAAAGTATGAACCTATAATTCAAGGTATTACAAAGGCGGCAGTAAACACAGGAAGCTTTATATCAGCAGCATCTTTCCAAGAAACTACAAAGGTACTTTCTAATGCAGCTATTGAAGGAAAAGTAGACTATTTAGAAGGATTAAAGGAAAATGTAATTTTAGGTAAGAAGATTCCAGCTGGAACGGGCTTCAATAAGTATAAGAATATAAAATTAAAATATAATATGGACAAAGAAGAGAACTAAAAATAAAGGCTGTTATAAGTTATAAAGTTTGAGTAAAATATAACAGCGTTTCTTTAAAAACAATAGATTTCTATGAAGGGAGGTTCAGATTATATGAGAAGTATGACGGGTTATTCTAGATTGAGTTATGAAAATGAAGATTTTAGAATAGATATGGAACTTAAAGGAGTTAATAATAAAAATTTAATAACAAAAATAAAACTTCCTTATAATTTGACTTTACTTGAAAATTTTATAAGACAGCAAATAGCTTCTGTTATAGATAGAGGTTCTCTTGATTTGCGAATAGAGTTTGAAAATAAAAAAGAAAGTTTACAAGAACTGAAGTATGATAAAGATTTAGCAAAGTCATGTATGAAAATACTAGATATAATGGAAGAGGATTTTCAAGATAAATTTTCAAATAAAATGGACTTTTTAATCAGAACTTTCGGAGTAGTATCAAAACAAGATTTAGATATTGATGAATCGACATATAAAGAACTCATAAGTTTGCAATTAGAAGAGCTTTTGAAAAAATTTATAAAGACAAAATTAGATGAAGGAAATAGACTAAAAGAATTTTTTAAAATTCAACTTTTAAAGTTGAAAAAAAATTTAGATCAAATAAAAGAATTGAAAGTTCAGGTTATTGAAAATTATAAAAACAAATTATTATCTAATATTAGGGCTATGAGTCAAGATATTGATATAAAAGAAGAAGATATTTTGAAAGAAGTTTTAATATATGCTGATAGGGTTGATATAACTGAAGAAATTTTAAGATTAGAGAGTCATTTTAAACAACTTGATTTAGAATTTGAGTCAAATAAAAACCAAGGGAAAAAGATAGATTTCATTTTTCAAGAGATATTTAGAGAGTTTAATACAATGGGAGTGAAAGCCAATATGTATGATATATCTAAGTTGGTAGTTGAAAGTAAAAATGAACTTGAAAAAATGAGAGAACAAATAATGAATATTGAATAGGAGATAAAATGTCTTTAGGTAAGTTATATGTAGTTTCTGGTCCAAGTGGTGCTGGAAAGTCAACTGTATGCAAGGAAGTTCGCAAGATTTTGGGAATAAATTTATCTGTATCTGCAACAAGTAGAAGCCCACGCGAAGGGGAAAAAGAAGGAATAGATTATTATTTTTTAACTGTTCCTGAATTTGAGGAAAAAATAAAAAATGGAGAATTTTTGGAGTATGCCAAAGTACATAATAATTATTACGGAACTTTAAAATCAGAAGTTGAAAAAAAACTTCAGAATGGAGAAAAGATTATTTTAGAAATAGATGTACAAGGTGGCATCCAAGTAAAGCAAAAATTCCCAGAGGCCCAATTGATTTTCTTTAAAACAGAAAATAAAGAGGAGCTAGAAAGAAGATTGAGAGGAAGAAAGACTGACAGTGAAGAAACTATAGCTTTAAGGTTAAAAAATTCTTTGAAGGAATTAGAATATGAAGATAGATATCAATTTACTATTATAAATAAAGAAGTAAATCAAGCTTGTAGAGATCTTATAAACATTATTGAGAAATAGGAGAAAAATATGAAAAAAGTAATTACTTATGATGAGTTATTAGATAAAATACCAAATAAGTATATTCTTACGATTGTTAGTGGAGAAAGAGCAAGGGCAAGAGCAAAGGAAAAAATGGAAAAGGGAGCAGAACCTAAGGCTCTTATAAAATATGAAAAGAAAGATACTGAAATGAAAAAAGTATTTAAAGAAATATTAGCAGGGAAAGTAGGATATGAAGATTAAATTTATTAATGTATTATGTTTGTTTGCTTTTTTTGTAATTTCTTGTACAAAAACTGAGTTACAGAAATATGAAGACTCAAGATTTTTATTTGGAACTTATATAAAAATAATTATCTATGAGAAAAATATTGACTTAGCAAAAAAAGCAGCTGATAAAGCTTTTAGTGAAATTGAAAGAATAGACAATAAATTCAACAGTAAATATGAAGGAAGTATAATAGATCAATTAAATAAGTTAGAAGATAAAGAGATTATTTTAGATGATGAAGGTTTAAAAATATTTGAAGAAGTAAGAAAAACTTATCTCTTATCAGATGGAAGATTTGATATAACAATAGGTCCTCTATTAAAGTTATGGGGTTTTACTGAAGAAGGGATAGATTCTTTAACACTTAAAGTTCCAACTAAACAGGAAATAGAATTTATAAAAACTTTTATAGGTTTTGATAAATTACTTGTAGAAGGAAATAAATTAAAACTTCAAAAGCCTTTAAAAGAAATAGATACAGGATCTTTTTTAAAAGGTTATGCATTATCTCAAGCAAAAAAAGTATTACTGACAGAGGGGGTAAAGAGTGCCTTTATAACTTCAATTTCAAGTATAGATCTAATAGGGACAAAACCAGATAATAAACCTTGGAAAATAGGTTTACAGAATCCTTTACTACCGAATGAGTTGATAGGGATCGTTTCTTTGAAAGATAAGGCCTTAGGGGTATCAGGTGACTATCAAACTTATGTAGAAATAGAAGGGAAGATGTATCACCATATTATAGATAAGGAAAGTGGCTATCCTGTAGATGATAAAAAAATGGTAGCTGTTATTAATAATGACGCATTTTTAGCAGATCTATATTCCACAGCTTTTTTCTTAATGCCTATCGATGAAGTTTTAAAATTTGTAGATAAACAAACAGATTTAGAGGTTATGATAGTTGATAAAGATATGAACATAATTAAAACTAAGAATTTTAACTTAGAAGAAATAAAAAAATAATTTTCATATAATACTTGTAAATAGATAGAAATTAAAATATAATATCAAGGTAATAAAATCAAAAATGGAGGGAAAAATGGAATTACAAATGGTTTTTATTTTAGGAATAGTTTCTGGTATAATCTCTTTAATTGCAGCATTCTTTTTTGCAAAAAAAGTAGAACATTATGAAATAAATATACCAAAAGTTCAAGAAATTACAGATGCTATAAGAGAAGGAGCTATGGCTTTTTTGACAGCTGAATATAAAATACTTATTTGGTTTGTTATAGTAGTAGCGGTTGCATTAGGAACATTCATTGGCTTACCAACAGCAGGTTCGTTTATTTTAGGAGCTGTTACTTCTGCAATAGCTGGAAATGCAGGGATGAGAATTGCAACAAAGGCAAATGGTAGAACAGCAATAGCAGCAAAAGAAGGTGGGCTTGCAAAAGCTCTTGATGTTGCATTTTCTGGTGGAGCAGTTATGGGATTAACAGTTGTTGGTCTAGGTATGTTTATGCTTTCACTTATTTTATTAGTAGCAACTAAAGTTGGAATTAGCTTAGAACATGTCACAGGTTTTGGAATGGGAGCTTCTTCAATTGCTTTATTTGCTAGAGTTGGTGGAGGAATTTATACTAAAGCAGCAGATGTAGGAGCAGATTTAGTTGGAAAAGTAGAAGCAGGAATACCAGAAGATGATCCTAGAAATCCAGCGACTATAGCTGATAATGTTGGAGACAATGTAGGAGATGTAGCTGGAATGGGAGCAGATTTATTTGAATCTTATGTTGGTTCAATAATAGCTACAATAACTTTAGCAGCTTTAATGACAGATGTTAACAGAGTAGCCTATATGGTTGCACCATTATTAATATCAGCGTTTGGTATTATAGCTTCAATAGTTGCCACAATGACAGTTAAAACTGATGATGCAACAAAAGTTCATGCTAAATTAGAAAATGGAACAAGAATAGCTGGACTTTTAACTATAGCTGCTTCTTATGGAATTATAAATTATTTAGGACTTCCAAATGGAGTATTTTTTGCAATAGTAGCAGGTTTAGTAGCAGTGTTAGTAATTGCTTATTTTACAGGTCTGTATACAGATACAGGAAAAAAAGCAGTTAATAGAGTTTCAGATGCAGCAGGAACAGGTGCAGCAACAGCTATTATAGAAGGGCTAGCAGTTGGGATGGAATCAACTGTTGCTCCACTTATTGTTATAGCTTTAGCAATAGTAGCTTCATTTAAAGCAGCAGGTTTATATGGTATAGCTATTGCAGCAGTAGGAATGCTTGCTACAACAGGGATGGTAGTCGCAGTTGATGCTTATGGGCCAGTTGCAGATAATGCAGGTGGAATAGCAGAGATGTCAGAATTACCACATGAAGTTAGAGAAACTACAGATAAATTAGATGCTGTTGGAAATTCAACAGCAGCAGTAGGAAAAGGATTTGCAATAGGTTCAGCGGCATTAACAGCACTTTCTTTATTTGCAGCATATAAGGAAGCTATTGATACAAGAACAGCTGAAAGATTAATAATAGATATCACAGACCCAGAAGTTATTGTAGGTTTATTTATAGGTGGAATGTTAACTTTCTTATTTTCAGCCTTAACAATGACAGCAGTAGGAAAAGCGGCTATTGAAATGGTTGAAGAAGTAAGAAGACAATTTAGAGAATTTCCAGGAATTATGGATAGGACACAAAAACCTGATTACAAGAGATGTGTGGAAATATCAACTCATTCTTCTTTAAAACAAATGATATTACCTGGAGTTTTAGCAATAGTTGTGCCAGTTGGAATTGGAATTTGGTCTGTAAAAGCTTTAGGAGGTTTATTAGCAGGTTCTTTAGTTACAGGTGTACTAATGGCTATAATGATGGCAAATGCTGGTGGAGCTTGGGATAATGGTAAAAAACAAATTGAAGCTGGCTATAAGGGAGATAAAAAAGGATCGGATAGGCATAAGGCAGCAGTAGTAGGAGATACAGTGGGAGATCCATTTAAAGATACTTCAGGTCCCTCTTTGAATATATTAATAAAATTAATGTCAATAGTTTCATTAGTGTTAGTACCTTTGTTTGTTAAATTTATGTAAAGAATAAAAAAATTGGTTCTATACTTTTTTGTGAGTAGAATAGGTGAATAATTCTATAAAAATTAAATAAAAAATTTTAACTAAAGTGAAAGATAAAATTCTTCACTTTAGTTTTTTTTTGCTTGCTATCTAAAGAAAAAAAGTATATAATAGAACAAAAATATATTAAATATATTATATATATAATTTAGAGGTGAAAAGTGAAAAAAATATTTTTAATAACTTTTTTAAGTTTAGCTAGTTTCATTTTTCCAGCTTCCTTTAATGAAGAGGAAAAAGTTATTTTAAAGCAAGAACAAAGATTAGAGCAAGAGCGTATTCAAAAGGAATTTGAACAAAGAGAAAAAACATTTGAAAATTTAAATTTTGAAAAATATGAAGGAGAAGAGGGAGGAGATGAAGTAAAATTCTATATATCCAAAATAAATTTAAAGGATGAAGAAAAATTATTAAATGAAATAGAAAAAGAGAGAATACTTGAAAAGTATAGTGCTAAGGAATTAGGTAGCGCAAAAATTACTAATCTTTTAGTAGAATTGACGAACAAACTAATAGCAAAAGGATATATTACTACAGTAGCTACAATTTCAAATGATAACGATCTGAAAACAAAGAATTTAAATATAGAAATAGTACCAGGAAAAATAGAAAAGATTATTTTAGATGAAGAAGATAATTTGGATATTTTAAAAAAACACTTTCTTTTCAAAACTAAAGCAGGAGAGGTTTTGAATGTTAGAGATTTAGATACAACTACGGAAAATTTTAACTATCTTGAAGCAAATAATATGACTATGGAAATAATTCCAAGTGAAAAGCCACATCACTCTATAATAAAAGTTACTAATCAAATGAAAGAGAAATTTACTCTTTCACTTCTCACAAATAATCATGGTGAAGATAGACAGAATGCTATTTGGAGAGCAGGTGCAAGCATAAATATAGATAGTCCTTTAGGAATAGGGGATAGGCTCTATTTTTCATATATGACAGTCAATAGGAAAAATCCAGACAGATCTTGGAAGGCAAGCCCTGATACCTTAAAGCCTGGAGAAATTTTACCAATAGGTCCTAAGGGTTATGATCCAAGTAAAGGAGATGTTCTACCCTATAAAAGAGTTTTAGGAATATATAATTTTAGATATACAATGAAGTATGAAGATTATAGCCTTTCCCTTGGAAAAAGCAGAACAGAAAAAGAAAGTAGCTTTTATGCAGGAAATACAGTTTATGATTTTAAATCTATCAGTGATACTTTTTCAGTAAATATAGATAAAATTTTATGGAGAAATCAAAGGAGTAAAATAAGCTTTGGAATAGGTTTAAAAAGAAAGCATAACGAAAACTATCTTGAAACAGCAATATTGTCGGATAGGATTCTTTCAATAGGAGAAATTTCTTTAAGTGGAAGTACAGCATTATGGAGAGGTTTATTGGGTGTTTCACTGGGCTATGAAAGAGGATTAAGAGCACTGGGCGCAGAGAGAGATGAAGGGAAAATAGCTACAACACCTAAGGCACAGTTCAATAAATATAGTCTTAATCTTAACTATTATAAACCTATTAGTAGTAGATTAGCATATAGATTTAATTTAACAGCCTCACATTCAAATGATGTACTTTATGGTTCAGAAAAGCAAAGTATTGGAGGAGTTGGAAGTGTTGGAGGTTTTCATAGAACAGGGAATATTCAAGGAGATAAGGCAGTGGAAGTAGAAAATGAACTTTCATATAAAATTTTAAGTTCGGAAAAATTTGGAAGCTTATCTCCATATATAAGTCATTCTTATGGAACTGTAAAAAACAATGAAAATTATTCTAAGTATGGAAAAGGACATATGTCTGGTTTAATAGTAGGTCTTAGATATAATATGAAGTATTTTGATTTTGATATAGCCTATGCCAGAGCTTTAAATTATTCTAGCTACTTGGATCCAAGAAGTAGAGATATATATTTTAGTGCGGCAATTAAAGTGAAATTTTAATTAGGGAGTATAGATGAAATTTAGAAATAAGTTTTTTAAAGAAGGTAATAACGGCAATATTTTTAATAATTCATTCAATAGAAATTTTTGCAGGAAGTATAATTTTAGATCCCAACTCAAAACATAACACGAAACTAGATAAAGCAGGAAACGGAGTACCTATAGTTAATATATCAACACCTAATAATAGAGGTATAAGTATCAATGAATTTTTAGATTATAATGTAGATAAAAGAGGACAGGTTTTAAATAATGCAGATAACACAGGGCGTAGCCATTTAGCAGGGCTGATAAATGCAAATCCTAATTTAGGAGCAAATCAGGCAGCCAATTTAATTCTTTTACAGGTCAATGGATCCAATCGTTCTCAGATAGAAGGTTATTTGGAAGCATTGAGTAGAGAAAAAGTAAATGTCATTTTAAGCAATGAGAATGGCATTTATATCAATGAGGCGGGAACTATAAATATTAAAAACTTTACAGCAACTACAGGTAAGGTAAAGCTAAAAGATGGAGATTTTATAGGTATAGATGTAAATAAAGGGCATGTTGCAATAGGGCCTAAAGGTATGGATTTGACTAATGCTAACTATGTTGAAATAATATCTAAAACTTTAGAGCTAACAGGAAACTTAGTAAGCAAAGGAGATTTGAAAGTTGTCACAGGCGCAAATAAAGTTGACAAGAATGGAAATATTGAAAAAATAAAATCTTCTTCTCCAGCAGCAGTTGCAATAGATGCTAGTAATTTGGGTGGAATGTATGCCAATACAATAAAAATAATAAGTACAGATAAGGGAGCAGGTGTAAACTCTGATGCTTTTATAGTGTCTAAAAATAGCAAATTAGAGATTACAGCTGATGGAAAAGTAAAAGTAAATAAGGTACAAGGAAAGGGAATAGCTGTAGAAGCTAAGGATTATGAGCAAAAGGAATTGGCTTATTCAGAAGAAGATATCAAGATAAAAGCAGATAATATTAAACTTGATGGTAAGCTAACACAGGCAGAGAAAGCTATAATATTAGATGGAAATGTTGAAAATAATGCAGAACTTTATACAAAAGAAAATTTAAAGACAAAAAAATTAATAAATACAGGGGATATTGAAGCTCAAGATAAAATTGAAGTAGATGGAAATTTAGTAAATAGTGGGAATATTAAAACAAATAAATCTTTGAAAGCAAAAGATGTAGAAAATACAAAGAATATTTTAGTTGAAGATAATATAAATATAGGAAAACTAGAAAATTTAGGACTTATAGCTACTAATAAAGAATTAGCTATAGAAGGAAGTTTAAAAAATAGTGGAAAAGTTCATGCAATAGAAAAGATAGAAGTAGAATCAAATGCAGAAAATACAGGAGAAATCTTAACAAATTCATCATTTACAGCAAAAGATGTAATAAATACAAAAAAACTGATAGCCAAAGAAAAAATAGATATAACTAAGCTTGATAATAGTGGAACGGTAGTAACGGATAAAAATTTACATATAGATGGAAGTTTGAAAAATAGTGGTAAAATTCATGCAA
The DNA here is from genome assembly GCF_030528405.1 of Fusobacterium sp. Taxonomy (GTDB): domain Bacteria; phylum Fusobacteriota; class Fusobacteriia; order Fusobacteriales; family Fusobacteriaceae; genus Fusobacterium. Next base: position 5,833 of record NZ_JAUMYY010000014.1, on the reverse strand, counting down.
TAGAAAAAATAGAAGTAAAATCAAATGCAAATAATACAGGAGAAATCTTAACAAATTCAACATTTACAGCAAAAGATGTAATAAATACAGAAAAACTGATAGCTAAAGAAAAAATAGATATAGCTAAGCTTGATAATAGTGGTACATTAGCAACAGACAAAAATCTACATATTGATGGAAGCTTGAAAAATAGTGGTAAAATTCAAGCAATTGAAAAGATAGAAGTAAAATTAAATGCAAATAATACAGGAGAAATCTTAACAAATTCATCATTTACAGCTAGAGATGTAAAAAATACGAAAAAGCTGATAGCTAAAGAAAAGATAGATATAGAGAAACTTGATAATAGTGGAATAGTGGCAACAGATAAGAAATTAAATATTGATGGAACTTTAATAAATAGCGGTGATATTCAGGCACTAGATAATATAACTGTTGTGTCAGATACTGAAAATACAGGTAATATTTTAACAAATAAAAGTTTTAGCACAAAAAATCTAAAAAATAAAAATAAGTTGATTGCAAAAGAGAATATTACAAGTGAAAATTTAGAAAATGAAGGTAGTCTTGCAGCTGGAGAAAAGATTGATGTAAAAGGTACATTCATAAATAAGAAATCAGTGGAGTCAAAAAATCTTACTGTAGTAGGTAATAAATTAGAAAATAGTGGAAATATTAAAGTAGAAGAACTTAATGCTAAGGTAAAGACTAGCAAAAATGATGGAAAAATTTTAGCACTTGATAGTATCAAGCTTGAAACGGAAAGCCTTGTAAATACAAATGAAATAGCAGCTCTTAATAATATCACTGCAGATAACACAAATGTTATAAATTCAGGTGATATACTTTCTAATGGAAAAATTTCTTTAAATAATGCAAGTATTACAAATACTAAGAAAATTGCTTCCAATGTAATAGAAATGAAAGATAATAAAAAATTTGACAATACAGGGAGCATAATTGGGGAAAGTGTTGAACTTTTAAGTGAAAATGATATAAATTTAGTTGGAGAACTTCATGGAAATCAAAGCCTTATAATTAAAGGTGAAAATATAGAAAATAATGGAAAGACGACAGGAAATGGGCTTATAGCGATAACATCTAATGACTTTAGCAGTAATAAGGACTTGTCTTCAAAAACATTGGAAATAAATGCAAAAGGAGATATTAAGAATAATGCAATAATAAGTGGTGAAACTGTAAATGTTGAAGGAAAAAATATTACAAATAATGATTTAGTTTTAGCTGCTAATAAATTAACAATGACTGCAGAAGAAAAAGTCGAGAATAAAAAAGGGAAGACTGTTTTTTCAGGAAATGAATTAAATATAAAAGCCAAAGAAATACTTAACCATGAAGGAGAAATAATTGGTGGAAATGTAGAGCTGAAGGCTAAATATATAAGAAATGAAGTTGGACTTCTGCAAGCATTAAATAATATGCATATAAAAACATCAAAGTTCGAAAATATAGGAAGAGTTACGGATCTAGATAAATACGAAAGCTATTATGAAACTTGGGATGGAAAAATAATAGAAGCAAATGAGATTGAAAATTGGAAAAGATGGCATTCTAGAGGAGATTCTAAAAGAAGTGATGGAGATGCTGGAGATTATATAAGAGATAGACAAGAAGAAGCCTTTAATGAGTTTTCAACAAGGGTGAAAAATGATAAGTATGCCTCTTTATTATTTCCAAAATATGAAGCCTTGATGAGAAGTTATCTAGGAAACAAAGGTCATTTTACAGAAAAAACAAAAAGTGCAAGAATACCTACAATTCCATTGAAAGAAAAGTTAAGAAGTTTAGGAGAAACAGAGCATGCAAAGGTAATTGCAGGAAACGATATAATAATAGAATCTGAAACAGGGGGAAAATCAGATGAAATTATTAATAAAGACTCTATAATATCAGCTGGTAATACAGTGAATATTAAAACAAACAGACTTGAAAATATTGTATCTACTGGAGAAAAGGTTAAGGTAAAAACGGGTCAAGAGACTATGTTTATTAAATTTGAAAGAACAGGTAAATGGCCTAGAAAAAAAGTAAGAATGGAAGTTACTTATAGCAGAGATTTTGCTCAGGACTATATTACTAAAAGAGTACCCAGATTAGATGAGAATGGAAAACAGGTTTATGAGGAATATGGTTCTGATGAAAGACCTAGAAGAAGAAAAGTATATGATATTGTAACTGAGTATGTTGGAAGATATGGTTATGTAACAGGTCAGCCAAGTGTAATTGAAGGAAGAAATGTTGTAATAGATTCAACAGTTATAGTGCCTCAGGCAATAGAAGAAGCAAATGGCTTAATAAAAAATGGACTGGCAGGGAATAGATTAGAAAATAAAAATATAGATATTAAAAATGGTATAAATAAAAGTAATTCTAATTTAGTAATTAATTCAAATAGTTCTATAGAAGATTTAAAAAATCAAAATATTGATATAGAAGTGTATGCAAATTTAAAAAAGATGGAGGAAGTATTGAAAAATTCCTCTATAAGTATAGATCCAAACCTTAATAGTGCTCTATTTATTAAAAATGTTTCTCCCAGTTCTAAGTATTTAATGGAAACTAGGGCTAAACATATTAATATAAGTAGTTTTTATGGTAGTGATTACTTTTTAAGCAGAATAGGCTATGAAGAAAAGTGGGATAGAGTAAGAAGGCTTGGGGATGCTTTCTATGAAAATCAACTTATAAATAAAAATATTCATGAAAAATTAGGTACAGCTTTTATAAATGGAAAATCAAATCAAGAGCTTGTAAAATCTTTAATAGATAATGCAAAAGCTGAAGCGGGGGCTTTAAATTTAAAAATAGGTGAAGAGCTGAGTGCAGAACAGATAAAAAATCTAAAAAAAGATATAATTTGGTATGTACAACAAAATGTAAATGGGGTGGATGTTCTTGCGCCAAAAATTTATCTTGCAAAGAATACTTTGGATAATTTAGCTCTTGACAGCAGAAGTAAAATTGCAGGAACAGAGCTGACTTCAATAAAAACTGAAGATTTAGTAAATACTGGAGCTAAGATTGGAAATACAGGTACTACCTATGTGGAAGCAAAGAGCATAACTAATAGAAGCTTAACTGATCAATTATCAGAAATAACAGGAACTAATACATATTTAATAGCTGATAAGGATATAAAAAATATTGGCGGAAGAATTAGAGGAACAGAGCTTGCAACAGTTATATCTAAAGATGGTAATATATTAAATCAAAGCACTGTTATAGAAAGAAACTCTGAATTTTCTGAATTAAATAGAACAAGACACTCAGAAATAAAAGATATAGCAGAAATCTCATCGGATGGGGTTCTAAATATAATAGGAAATAACTACACAAGTGTAGCAGGAATAACAAAGGCTAAGGATTTAAATATAAATGTAAAAGAAGATGTAAATATCAGCTCACAAAAATTAAGTGGAGAGCAAAAGTTTGGAAAAGATGGAGATAATTTTAATTCCTATGCTTTTGAATCTAATATAGGCTCTAATGTAGAGGCAGAGAAATTAAATATAAGTGCTAAGAATTTAAATATTAAAGGTTCAGCTGTTTTAGCTAAGGATGCTATTTTAGATGTAGAAAAAGTAAAAGTTGATTCAAATGTAGATAAGATTGACACAGAGAGCAGATCAAAAGAAAAAGGTTTCTTAAAATCACATTCAAAGAAAGAGCTAGAACATAGAGAAGAAAATGCAGCAGGAACTCTCTATGTAGAAAATAAAGCAGTGATGAAGGGCGATGTAGAAGTAATAGGAAGTAATTTAGCTCTAGGAAAAAATAGTTACATAGGTGGAGAACTAAAGACAGATTCTAAGGCAACATATAATAAATATATATTTGAAGAGAAGAAAAAAGGCTTATCTTCTAATTTAAGCTTGACCAATTTTTCTCTAAGCTATGGAAAAAATGAATTTAACTATGACGAAAGAGATAAGACAAATATAAAATCTAATCTTATCTTAGGTGATGGAACAGTATTAAACAAGGGTGCAAATATTACAGCAACTAATTTCACACATGGAGATATAGCGATAAATAACGGTGATGTAATATATGGAGCCAGAAAAGATGAAAAAGATATAAGAACTAGCTCTAAGAGCAGTAGCTTCGGTTTATCTATAAATATAAGTTCACCTGCGCTTGATAGAGCAAGACAAGCAAGGAATGCAGTAAAACAAATAGGAAATGGAGATAAATTAGGAGGGCTTGTAAATGTAGGGAATGCACTTACAGGAACAGTTGCAGGTCTTGCAGGAAATCAAGGGAATAAACAAGCAGCTAATAATGGAGCGGCAAGAAGCAAATCAGAAATAGACAGTGCTAAGGCTAATAATGACTTCTATTTTGGAATAGGTGCAAATCTTGGATTCAATAAATCAAAACAAGAGAGTGAATCACATACAGAAAGAGCAATAGTAACTACAATAACAGCTAAGGATGAAAACTCAAAGATAAGATATAATAACAATAAAAACATTGTTTATGAGGGAACAGAAGCTAACAACACAACATTTGTGTATAACAATGTAGAAAACATAAGAAAAGAAGCAGTAGAGCTTAATAATTATTATCGTTCAAAAGGAAGCTCCAAAGGAGTAGGATTAAGCGCCAATTTATCACTGTCACCTGATTTAAATAAGGGAGCAGCAGGAGGCAATACTAATTATGGAGCTAATAGTACATCTGTTTCTATAAATGCAAGCACATCAAAAAGTAATTCCAATACAGATGAAACAATCTATAAGAATGGAAGATTTACAGATGTAAATGAAATACATAATAATACAGACACAATGAAACTTTCAGGTTTTAACCAAGAAGGCGGAAAAGTTACAGGAAATATTAAAAATCTTGTGATAGAATCAAAACAAAATACAAGCACAACTACAGGAGGTAGTAAATCAGGAAGTATAGGAATTTCATCTAATTTAGTTCCAACAGGAAGTATAAGCGCAAGTAAAACTAATGGAGATAGAGCCTTTGTTGATAATCAAACAAGCTTTATAGTAGCTAAAGATTCTAATTTGAAAATAGAAAATGCAGAAAATACAGCTTCAATAATAGGTACAGTAGATAATGGGAAAATAGCAATAGAAAACTATATAGGTAAAAATATTGCAAATTCTGAAAATTTTACAACAAAAGGAGCTTCAGTAGGAACATCAGGACTGGGAATAAATTATTCTGATTTAGAAAAAGAAAGAATAGCAAGAAATACAGTTGTTGGAAATGTAAGTATAGATAAATCAAGTGGAGATAAGATAAATACAGATTTATCAAAGGCAAATGAGATAACAAAAAATGAAAGCACAAAAACAGATATCTATGCAGAAAAGCAATTGATAGAAGCTATAGCTAAACCTGATGAATTTAAAGAGAAGTTAGATAAAGCAAGACAAGAATTAAAAGATATAAAGAATGTTTTAGTTAATACAATAAACAATAAAGGAAAAGATAACAGAAACTTTATAGAACTTTTAAATGAACAAAGAAGAAACACTGCAATAAATAATTTACTTGAAAATGATATAAAGAATATTTTAGAAAACAGTAATGATGTACAAAAAGATTTTTCAAAACTAATAGAAAACTTTGGAAAAGACTTAGGAATAGATGTAGAGGTAATCTATGCAGATAGCGCTAATATGCCAAAAGAAAGTAAGCAGAGTATAGGTTCAGCTTTTATAGATAAAGAAACAGGCAAGACAACAATAGCAATAAACACGGATGAAATAAAGACTACCTCAGAATTAATAGGAACAGTATTTGAAGAATTTTCACATATACTAGGTGGAATAGCAGATAGACAGGATAA
>NZ_JAUMYY010000067.1 GCF_030528405.1 Fusobacterium sp. | reverse complement strand
AATCAGCCGATTGGAATAGATTTTTTAAAAATCTCCAATCGGCTTTTTTTATATACCTTTAATTTTGGCTAACTTCATTTATCAATTCTTTTCCATCTAAGAAATCTTGAATATTTTGAAGAGTAGTTTTTGTTATTGCTTCAACAGCCTCCTGAGTGAAATAAGCTTGGTGTGAAGTTATTAAAACATTATGGAAGGATAGTAATCTTCCTAAGATATCATCTTCAATAATTTGAGTTGATTTATCTTCAAAAAAATAATTTTCTTCTTCTTCATATACATCCAGTCCAGCAGCTCCAATTCTTTTTTCCTTTAAACCTTCAACTAAATCTGCCGAATCAATAAGTGCACCTCTACCTGTGTTAACTAGCATAACCCCTTCTTTCATTTTTGCAATACTACGTCTGTTTATCATATATTTTGTTTCTGGTGTCAAAGGGCAGTTAAGAGATATGATATCGGATTCTTTATATAAGGTATCTAAATCAACAAAATCAAAACCTAATTCTTCAGCAACTTTGTAATTTGGAAAGGGGTCATATGATATGACTCTAGTACCAAAACCTTTTAAGATTTTTATTAAAATTTGAGCTATTTTTCCAGCACCAATTATACCTACAGTTTTTTGATTTAAATCAAAGCCAATAAAACCATTTATAGAAAAATTTCCCTCTCTTGTTCTAGCATACGCCTTATGTATTTTTCTATTGAGAGATAAAATTAGCCCCATAGTATACTCGGCTATAGAATATGGAGAATATGCAGGCACTCTCACTACCTTAAATCTATTTTTAATATCTTTTAGAGAAACATTATTAAAACCAGCACATCTCATTGCCAATAATTTAACTCCATTCTCTGCCATTATATCAATTGTAGCTTTATCAATTGTGTCATTTGCAAAGGCACAGACCACATCAAAATCCTTTGAAAGTTTAGCAGTTTCTTCCGATAACTTAACTTTTAAAAAAGTCATATCAAAATTATAATCTTTGTTGTATTTTGTAAAAAAATCTTTATCATAACTTTTTATATCATAAAATAAAACTTTAGTATTTTTCATTTTATTTCCTCCTAAATAGAATAAAGTAATAATATAAAAAATTTTTATTGCTGAAAAAACAAATCTATATAAATCTTTACAATAAAAATATTTTTATTTTAATATATTTTAACATAATTAAGGGCTTTGTCTATGTAAAAAAAATTTTTTATAAATTAAAGTTGAAATATTTAAAAAGCTATGATACATTATGAATGTAATGCAATTATATTTTGTATGTAATTTTTAAAGTGATTTTAATAATTGCAGAATGTATATTTTAATTATTTAAATGGAGGTTTTAAAGTATGACTGATATTCAAATTGCACAAGCAACAAAAATGGAACACATCAATGAAATTGCTAAAAAACTAGGACTTACAGAAAACGATATAGAGCAATATGGGAAATACAAAGCAAAAGTTAATTTAAATGTTCTTGAAGAAAGAAAAGATAAGCCTAACGGGAAATTGATATTAGTTACAGCTATAACTCCGACTCCAGCTGGAGAAGGGAAGTCAACTGTGACAATTGGTCTTACTCAAGCTTTAAACAAAATAGGGAAATTATCTGCAGCAGCTATAAGAGAACCATCTTTAGGACCAGTTTTTGGTATGAAAGGAGGAGCAGCTGGTGGTGGATATTCACAAGTTGTACCAATGGAGGATATAAACTTACATTTTACTGGAGATCTACATGCTATAGGGGCAGCTCACAATTTAGTTGCAGCTTGCATAGATAATCATTTAAATTCAGGAAATGAATTAAGAATAGATATAACAAAAATAAGCTGGAAAAGAGTTTTAGATATGAATGATAGAGCTCTTAGAGATATAGTTATAGGGCTTGGAGGTAAAGCTAATGGCTATCCAAGACAAAGTTCTTTCCAAATAACAGTTGGTTCAGAAATAATGGCTATACTTTGTCTATCTAACTCAATAACAGAGTTAAAAGAAAAAATCAAGAATATAGTTTTTGCTACATCTTTAGATGGTAAATTACTAAGAGTTGGAGATTTGAAAATAGAGGGAGCAGTTGCTGCCCTATTAAAAGAGGCTATTAAACCTAATTTAGTTCAAACTTTAGAGCATACTCCAGTATTTATACATGGTGGACCATTTGCTAATATAGCTCATGGATGTAATTCTATACTTGCTACAAAAATGGCTTTAAAATTAACTGACTATGTTGTAACAGAAGCTGGATTTGCTGCTGACTTAGGAGCAGAAAAATTCATAGATATAAAATGTAGATTAGGTGGATTAACTCCAAATGCAGCAGTTATAGTTGCCACAGTTAGAGCTTTAAAACATCATGGAAATGGTGATTTAGTAAAAGGAATGGAAAATTTAGATAAACATATTGAAAATATAACTAAAAAATATAAATTGCCTTTAGTAGTTGCAATAAATAAATTTGTAACAGATACAGAAGAAGAAACTAAATTTATAGAAGAGCATTGTGCAAAACTAGGAGTAGAGGTTTCTCTATGTGAAGTTTGGGCAAAAGGTGGAGAGGGTGGAAAAGATTTAGCTGAAAAAGTTTTAAAAGCTATTGATAACAATAATTCTACATTTGATTATTTCTATCCTTCTGAATTGACAGTAAGAGAAAAAATAGAAAAAGTATGTAAAGAAATCTATGGAGCAGACGGAGTAGTATTTGCTCCTGCTACTAAAAAAGTATTTGATACAATAGAAGCAGAAGGTTTAAATCATCTGCCAGTATGTATGTCAAAGACTCAAAAATCAATTTCTGATAATGCAGCTTTATTAGGAAGACCTACAGGTTTTAAAGTTACTATAAATGAACTTCGTTTAGCAGTTGGAGCAGGTTTTGTAATTGCTATGGCTGGAGATATAATAGATATGCCAGGATTACCAAAGAAACCTTCTGCAGAAGTTATAGATATTGATGAAAAAGGAACTATTTCTGGATTATTCTAGAAAAAAAGAAATATAAAATGGGCTGTTGTAGACTTAATTTAAAGTTCAACAGCCTTTTTTATATAGGAAATTATAAATCTACTTTATTTTTTAAGAGATTTATAAGAGCTATATTTAATTTTGCTGGTTAATAATATAAATAAAAAGTATATATTAAAATAAATTAAAATTTATACTTTTTTAGTTCATTAAATAAACATTGTCCAAAAATAAAAAATATAGATTTAAAAATTTAGAAAAATATGTTAAAGTATATATGAGAATATTTTCTTTTAATAGCAAAAGAAATTAATGTACATCAAAAAATATTTGAAATAGATTTTTTATAAGGAGTGAGAAGATGAACGAAAAATTAGAAAAGATGAGAAATGGAAAAGGATTTATAGCTGCATTAGATCAAAGTGGAGGAAGTACTCCAAAAGCATTAAAACTTTATGGAATAAATGAAAATGAATACTCTAATGAGGCTGAAATGTTTGATTTAATTCATAAAATGAGAACAAGAATAATTAAAAGTCCAGCTTTTAATCAAGAAAAAATATTAGGGGCAATTTTATTTGAGCAAACTATGGATAGTAAGATAGATGGTAAATATACTGCAGATTTCCTATGGGAAGAAAAGAAAGTATTACCTTTCTTAAAAATAGATAAAGGGCTTAATGATTTAGATGCTGATGGAGTTCAAACAATGAAAGATAATCCAGGTCTTGCAGATTTATTAAAAAGAGCAAATGAAAGACATATTTTTGGAACAAAAATGCGTTCTGTAATAAAAAAAGCTTCTCCAGAAGGAATAGCAAGAGTTGTTAAACAACAATTTGAAGTTGCAGCTCAAATAGTTGCAGCTGGTTTAGTACCTATAATAGAGCCAGAAGTTGATATAAATAATGTTGACAAAGTTGAATGTGAAAAAATATTAAGAGATGAAATTAGAAAGCATTTAAACACTTTACCAGAAAGTTCTAATGTAATGTTAAAGCTTACTTTACCAACAGTTGAAAATTTCTATGAAGAATTTACAAAACATCCAAGAGTAGTTAGAGTTGTAGCATTATCGGGAGGATATTCAAGAGAGAAAGCAAATGATATCTTATCTAAAAATAAAGGAGTTATAGCAAGCTTTTCAAGAGCTCTAACAGAAGGATTATCAGCTCAACAAACTGATGCTGAGTTCGATGCGACAATAGGAAAAACTATAGAAGGAATTTATGAAGCATCTATAAGCTAATAATAAGATTCAGAAAATTAAAACCTAGTCCATATTTTGGGCTGGGTTTTTTGATTATATTGTTATTTAAAATTCTTTTTTATATAATTTAACTTCACTTAAAGTTATTAGAGAAGCAAACTCAGGGACTCTTTTATAAGATTGACAAAAATTTTATTAGAGTCATTATTTGTATTCAATAAGCAACTGAAGTTTCCTTTACTGGTTTTTAAATTCTAAACTATGACTTGAAAAGCCATTCAAAGTGATATCATTAATTATATTTAAAGGGATTTCACCAAATGAATTAGTGAAGATGATAAGAGTCTTTTCTGTCAAAACCATTATACTTTCATTTTTTTCATTTTCATTTTGCAAATTGGAAGCTGGGTTATTCTAATTTTCAATTAATAATATTAATTTTAATGGCTCTGTGTCAAATGGTGTTGATGAAAAAATCAAATAAATTTTTATGTAGT
>NZ_JAUMYY010000066.1 GCF_030528405.1 Fusobacterium sp. | reverse complement strand
AAAAATAAAGGTATAAATATTTTTCAAATCGATGAAAATGAATATAAAGAATATTTTGATAGTTTAAAAAATCAGTTAAAGTTGACAAGTTTTAAAAGAAAATATAGCTCAATAAAAAATTTTTATAAATATTTATGGAAAAATAAATTGATTGAAAAAATGTTTGAGTATCATTTTTCTATGACAGAAAAAGAGTATTTTAACAAAAAAATTGAAAAAGAAAGCACTCTAGAATCTTTAAAAGACATTAATTATAATGAATTTATAAATTCTCTTGAGGACAATTTATATGGTAAAAGAATAAAACTTATATCCATACTAATTGCAGAATTGAATATGAATCTTGCTAATATTTTTGAAATTCAAATTAAAGATCTCTTAAGCTATGATTTTAAAAAAATTATAATTAACAGAAATAATAAAATTTTTGATTATGATTTGAATGGAAATATTGAAGCTATACTAAGAGATTACTATAAAAAATATGCTTTTGAAAAAAGATTTTTATTTGGAACTTATAATATTCAAGCTTTTCGCAAAGATTTAAAAAAGTACAATTTTTCTTTAGCTAATTTAAAGACAGCTTTGAATGAAGATGAAGAAAGTATGTATAAGAACATTAAAAAAATATATTTTGAAATAGGAATAGGAGATAAATAATGAAAGCAGGATTTATTGCAGTTGTAGGTAGACCTAATGTTGGAAAGTCGACTCTTATTAATAAAATGGTAGCGGAAAAAGTAGCTATAGTTTCTGATAAGGCAGGAACTACACGAGATAATATAAAAGGAATTTTAAATATCAAAGATAAGCAATATATCTTTATTGATACCCCAGGCATACATAAGCCAAAACATTTGCTTGGAGAATATATGACTAATGTGGCAATAAAAACACTAAGAGATGTAGATGCTATTTTATTTTTAATTGATGCATCAAAAGAAATATCAACTGGAGATCTTTTTGTCATGGAAAGAATTAAAGAAAATACTAAAAAGCCTAAAATTTTGCTCGTAAATAAAATTGATTTAATTTCAGACAAAGAACTTGAAAATAAGAAATTAGAAATAGAGGCTAAATTGGGGGATTTTGATGATATTATATTTATCTCAGGTATGTATTCTTTTGGCTTAGATAAGTTATTAAAAGCTTTGGATCCTTATTTAGAAGAAGGAATTAAATATTATCCAGATGATATGTATACTGATATGTCAACCTATAAAATTATAACAGAAATTATTAGAGAAAAGATTTTATTAAAAACCAGAGATGAAATTCCTCATTCTGTAGCAATAGAGATTCTAAATGTTAAAAGAGAAGAGGGGAAGAAAGATACCTTTGATGTAAATATTTATGTAGAAAGAGATTCACAGAAGGGAATTATTATAGGGCAAAAAGGTAAGATGTTAAAAGAAATAGGTACTGAAGCTAGAAAGGAAATTGAAAATTTATTAGATACTAAAATTTATTTGAATCTCTGGGTAAAAGTGGCTGAAGACTGGAGAAAGAAAAAACCTTTTTTAAAAGAATTAGGCTATTCTGATTAATTGAAAGTATAAACTTTTTTTATAATTTGTCATATAAAAAGACTATTGTATAATTTTTTATTACAATAGTCTTTTTATTTAAATTTGATTTATAAAATTTTATAAAATTCTTTTAATTTCTCTTCAATTTCTTCGAAATTTTCTTCAGAGAAGACTTCTATACCATTTTCTAATAACTTTTGTGTACTAAGTCCTTGCCCTTTAATAAGCTTTCCCGAAAAGGTTCCATCATAAATGAATTTTCTTCCACATGAGGGGCTTCTTTCTTTCAATACAGCAAAGTCTATATTATTTTTTAAAGCTATTTTTAAAATAGTTTCGGCTCCTTTTTTAAATTCATTTGAAACCCAAAGACCACTTTTAGTTATCACTTCTCCATTTGAGATTTCAGAAGCTTCTCTTGGAATACTTAAACCTCCTAAAACTTCAGGGCAAACTTCTATAAGCTTCACATTATATTTTTTAAAAAGTGCTACTAATCTTTCAGAGAGATTATTTCCTCCTGAATATTTAACATTTTTTCCAAGAAGACAGGAACTTATTAAAATCTTCATTTTAAATCTCTCTTATATGAATATTTTGATTTCTATCAGGTCCAACAGAAACTACTGATATAGGGCAATTAACTATTTCCTCAATTCTTTTTAAATATTTTTTACAATTTTCTGGTAAATCATCATAATTTTTAATCTGTGTTATATCTTCATCCCAACCATCAAGTTCTTCATAAATTGGTTTTGCTCTATATAAAGATTGCGTATCAGCAGGAACATAGTCATAAATTTTTCCATCTATTTCATAAGCAACACATATTTTTAATTTTCCTAAACCACTTAATACATCTATTTTAGTTATAACTATATCAGTCAAGCCATTAATTTCAGTTGCATATTTTCCTACAACTAAATCAAGCCAACCACATCTTCTAGGTCTACCAGTTACTGCACCATATTCATAACCAATTTTTCTAATTTTTTCTCCAAATTCACCATGAATTTCTGTAACGAAAGGTCCTTCACCTACTCTAGTAGTATAAGCTTTCATAACTCCTATACCCTTATCAATTTTTCTTGGAGAAACTCCTGCACCAGTTGTAACTCCAGCAAGAGTAGGAGAAGAAGAGGTTACATATGGGTAGGTTCCATAATTAATATCAAGCATCATAGCTTGTGCCCCTTCAAAAAGAACTAGTTTATTTTCATTTAGAGCTTTGTTAACTATAGGAATGGTGTCAACTATTCTGTGTTTTATTTTTTCAATATAGATTTTGTATTCTTCAAAAATTGTATTAAAGTCCAAGGGCTCAACATTATAAATTTTAGTTAATAATTCATTTTTTTCTTTTAAATTCATTCTTAATTTTTCTTCAAATTGTTTTAAATCTAATAGATCCGCCATTCTAATTCCATCTCTTGAAATTTTATCAGCATAACAAGGACCTATACCTTTCTTAGTAGTTCCAATCTTTATTCTATCTTCAACATTTTCTCTAAGTTCATCTAATTTGATATGATAAGGCATAATAACATGGGCTCTATCACTTATAATAACATGATCAGTTTTACTTCCTCTTTTTTCAAGACTAGCTATTTCTTCCAAAAAAACTTTTGGGTCAACAACAACACCTGGTCCTATTATACAAGTTCCTGCATGAAGAACTCCAGATGGAAGAAGTTTTAATATAAATTTTTCACCATTTACTACAACAGTATGACCTGCATTATTACCACCTTGAAATCTAACTACATAATCGGCTTTGTCAGCTAAGACATCAATAATCTTACCCTTACCTTCATCTCCCCATTGAGTACCTACAACAACATAACCAGCCATATTATTTCCCTCCTAGCTTTTTTTCAATATTTCAATATAATTTATATTTTTTTTATGTTTATTTAAAAATAATTGTTCAAATTCTGTTTTGATATTATCTTTTGCTTTTTCAGAAGAATGTAAGTCATTGGTATGATAAATAACTTCGTAGTTATCTAAGTTATTAACTAAGTTCAAAACATCTTGATAATAATTGTCATGATCTGTTTTGAAGAATAACTTACCATTTGTTTTCATTATTTTATTTAGATTAATAAAAAGTTTTTTTTGGATGATTCGATTTTTTTCATTACCTTCCCATGGATCTGGAAAGTTAATATACATTTCATCAATTTCATTAGAACCTAAAAACTCTTCTAACTCTTCTCCTCTTTTTCTTAAAAAGACTATATTTTTTAAACTATTTTTTTTAGATTTATTAGCCGCTAAGCAAAGTCTTTTAAATCTCAATTCTAAACCTATGAAGTTTTTATTTGGATTTCTGAGAGCTAATTCACTTGTAAAATTGCCACTTCCCGTACCTATTTCAACAGCAATAGGATTAGTATTTTTAAAATATACTCTCCAACCGTTTTTATTTTTTTTCATCTCTTCTGCATCAAAAATTATATATTCTGGATAATTTAAAAGCTGATACATATATTTATTGTAATTAGTCTTAGGAGAGTGAAAAAAATGTTTCCATAAATTATTTTTTATCTCATCCGTGCTGTTTATATTTTCATTTTTCATAATTAAGTTTTCCTTTTTTGCTATTTTTAAACTTAAAAGTTTATTTTCTTCAAAAAATTTTTCTATTTCTTCTATATATTTTTTATTATTTAAATTAATATCTTCAATTGCTTTTAAGAAATTTTCGATAGTTTCAACTTGATATGCAATTTTTCTTCTTAAAGCTTCTTTTGATATTTCTAAAATATTTTGAACATATTTTCCAAAAAGTGGAGTTTTTTTATAAAATAGAGGTTCAAGAAGACTATGTCCACCAATATTTACAAGAGTACCTCCTACAAAGGAAATATCAGAAATAGCATAAAATTTTCTTAATACTCCCATTTTATCAACCAAAATTATATCATAAGTTTTATTTTCTAAATATTCATTTTTTAAAAGACTATATCTAGTATATGAAAAACCTTTTATTTTTAACATTTCTTCAATTTTTTCTATTCGTTCCAAATGTCTAGGTACTAAAACAAGAAGAAAATTTTTAAGTTTTTTAAAGACATCTAGAATAATTTCTTCTTCTCCTGTTCTTGTGCTTCCAGCTACAAAAATTTTTTTCTTGTCAGCTTTCAAAAATTTCTTAAAGTTAACAATTTCCTCTTTAGAATATTTTTCTAAATTTAAATCAAACTTTAAATTTCCTATATTTTCAACTTTTTTCTTATCAGCACCTAATTTAATAATTCTTTCTTCATCAATGGCTGATTGCATATAAAAATAATCAATTTTTTTAATACTTTTTTCAAATAAAAATTTTAGTTTTTTATACCTTCCAAAACTCTTATCAGAAATTCTTCCGTTAACTAAGATAATTCTGGCATTATTATTTTGAGCTTCATTTATTATATTAGGCCATAATTCTGTTTCTATTAAAATAAGCTCTTTCAAATTAATTATATTTAAAATATTTCTTATTATATTTCTATCATCAAGTGGAAAATATATAACATTTATT
>NZ_JAUMYY010000065.1 GCF_030528405.1 Fusobacterium sp. | reverse complement strand
TATTTGGTACATCTGTTCCTATACTTATTCCTCCACCAATATTTTCATATTTATTCTTATCTTCTAAGTCTTTTATTGTTATTTTATTAGCAGAGATTTTTAATTTGTTTTCTTCACTTTCAGAACCTATAACTGCTCCTTTATTTGTTAGGCTGTCTGTATCTACTTTTCCTCCATTTCTTGCTATTAATGTAGTTTGTTTATCTACCCATTCTTTTTCTCCATTTCCTTTACCTCTTGTTCCTGCTTTTGATAGTGATAAATTTGCTATCTGTCCTTTACTTAAGTCAACATTTAAACTAATTCCTGTTTGTGAAGATGAATTAGATGATATAAAGTTTTCCTCGCTTGCTTTTTCACTTTTTTATCTCAACTATAAATCTTTTAATAACTAGCTCAAAATTTATTTGAGCTAGCTAGAAAAAATTTATTTTTTTTCCTTATTATTACTACTATCATTTTTAAAAAATTCTTTATCCCATAAATAATATTCAGTTATAATTATAAAAATATATGGAACAAATAAAACAAGAGAAAAATTTTCTATAAATATATTCAAAAATATTATAATGCCAAGAAATATTACCCACTTATATTTTTTTAGCTTCATAATTCACCTACCAAAAAAATTGTCACAAAAGTCATCACTCCCCATAAAACTATTTGATAAAGTATTAATATAGCGGTTTTCAACCCTTTTATTTCATTTGGTTTGTATTTATAAATTGCCAGAACATTAAATAAAATTGTTATAAGATATATATAAAAAAAATATTTTTCAATATTAGTTCTTTTTAGAAAAAACATAAAGTTACTTTCACTTTTTTGTAACATATAGACACTTAAAATTCCAAAATAAATAATTTTTAAAAAAATAAAAAGCATTACACTATATTTTTCTTTTTTTATAACTGGAAACAAAGAAATATTTTTAAAAAAGAAATAAAAGATTACTACTTCTGCAAATTTATTATTATGTATATGTAAAAAATTCTCTTTACTTAGTACAAGTATGAATAAAAATATAATATCTAAAAATTGACTTGTCCAAAACATTTATCCTGCCCCTTATTTTGATCCTTTTAGTGTTTTAATTTCATAATTAATACCTGGAACTTCTCTTTTCAATGGATAGAAAATATCTTTATAATTTGAAAGTTTAATATCTCCTCCTCTTTGGATAGGTAAACTTTTTATTTGGTTCCTAAATGATTTATCTAATCTATTTTCTTCTCCTATTTTTTTTAAAGTAGTATATGTCCAAGAATTACAATTTACACATTCTTCTAAAAAATCTTTTTTATTTAACTGATAAATATTCAGTGTTGAAATTGGAATTGCAGAGTATCTTTTATAATTCTTACTATCTATATAATCTAAATTGTGTTGTATAATTGTTTTAATTAATTCTGTATCTTTCATACTACTACTTTTTATTTCCATAACAATCTCACCAGTTAGAAAGGATTCGTTATCAACTTCTAAAATTTTCTTTAAAACTTGAACATCTGATTTATCATTAAATCTCACAACTAAATCTCCTTCTACTTCCCCTTTCTCTTTTTCCCCTTTAAAACCTCCTACTATCCAACCATACTTATTTTCTCCAAATTTTTCTGGTTCTGGAAGGGCTGGAAATTCTTTTTTTAATTCTTCTTTCAAGTCCCCATTTTCAGTAAAAAAATCTTCTTGGTTATCTGGTATCATTGGTATTGATGTATGACCAAACAATTTTCCAATAAATTTAATATCTAAATCCCTTTCCATTAAATAAACCTTATTCTCTCTATCCTTTTCATCAAAACTCTTTGCTAAAGCAAATTGTTCTTCTTCACTTATACTTGGAAAATATTTACTGTCTATTGTTTCTAAGTATTTCTTCTTTTCGTTTTCTGTAAATTGCTTACTATAATCTGTTTTTCCTATTTTTGATTCTACATATTCTGCTGTATTCTCTCCTTTATCATAAGTATTTAAATGTCCACTTTCATGCGCAAATAAATTACTTATTGGGAAATTACTATCATCTAAATGATAAATTGATATAAAGATTTTCTCTTTTCTTCCTTCTTTACCGTCTATTGCAAATGAAGCCTTTTCATCTGTTAAATATAATTCAGGTAATTCTCCTTTATATCCATGTTTTGTATAAAAGTTTTCCTGTAATTGTTTTAGAACCTGTAGTCTTTTGTTATAGCTAAGCTTTTTATCTTGAATTAAATTAAAAGCTTCCTGATTTTCTTTTCTAAATTCATCTAAATAAATTCCTACAAGTGCTTCTTTAAAAGTATTGTAACTTCCACCTTCATTTGGATTTACTACTGACTCTGCCACAGCAACTATCTTTCTTCCTGCTGATACTATTTCATCTCTTTTTTCCTTATCTATTAAATCTGTATGTAGTTCTGCATTTAAATGTTTTTCTTCATCTTTTGTTACTTCTTGTGCCTTAGATAAGTCTGTATTAAAGCCTAATTCTTCTGATGTTTTCTTTTCTCCTGAAATAGTAAAATCTGTATTTATTGCTGTCGCTCTATTTATTTGCTCCTTATCCACCTTATCATGAACAACTGATATATTAGGTGTACTTCCAATGCTTGCGCTTATTCCTCCGCCTTTATTCTCATACTTGTTCTTATCTTCTAAATGATTTATAACTATTTCTTTAGCTTCTACTTTTAATTTCTTGTCTTTATTTAATGAACCTATTATAGCGCCTGTGTTAGTCAGCTTATTTTCTGCCTCTATATTTCCACCATTTCTTGCTATTACTGAGCTTTGTTTATCTACCCATGCTCCTTCTCCGCTTCCTTTAGATGAGTTTATGCTGAAATCTTTGATTGGCATAGCAGGATTTGCTGTAATAGTCAGGCTCATTCCATGGCTTGAATCTTTTCTTTCTGATTTATCCTGTTTTGATTCTATAACTATATTCTTCGCCTTTATATCAACTTTATCCGCTTCTATATTAGCTCCTGCTATATTAAGATTTTCTGAATCTGTTTTAAATTTTCCTCCCACATTTATAAGGGAATTTTCATAAGATGTCCCTGTTCCTCTGCTTTTAGCTCCTGAATTTGAAAAACCGATACTCATAGGATTTGTATTTAATGAAATATTTCCACTTATTCCACTGCTTGAAGAAGAACTTGATGATTTTGATTTTTCTTCTACCGCTTTAATATTTATATTTTCTTTTGCTTTTAAATTTAAATCTTTTTTAGCTGTAATATCTGTTCCTTCAATTAATATACTTCCATCTTTAGAATATATATTTATATTTTCTCCGGCAATAGAATTTTTAACCGCCTTTTCATCATACACTTCTGATTTTGATTTACTCTTTGACAAACTTATACTCAAACTTAAATAGTCATCCGGATTTTTTGATATTCCTTCTAAATTTGAAGATTTAGCACTGTCTGCTCCTTTTTTATACTTTGAAGAAACTATTGAGTTTGTCGCCTTAGCCCCATCTTTAATAGCACCAACTAATTTAGAAGCTGTATTTGCTATATCATAGCTGTTTCCTGAAAAATCTGTTAATTTTTCTATATTCTTCACATTTTCTATAGTATTTGCTATTGCAGAGTTTACTCCTACACTTGCGCCTATTCTTGATGAGCTTTGTTTTGTTACATTTTCATAAGTATTATTTGCTGTTGTAAGTTCTACTCCCTTATCTCCTGATATATTTATATCCTTATCTGCATAGATATTAACTGATTTCCCTTTTACCTTATTGCCTGCTTCTATATCAATATTTTGTGCAGATGTTATTTCTGATGAATGTTGTGTTACTGTTGTTGTATCTGATGAAAATTTATCCTTTCCATAAGATATGGAAATATTTGTTGGGCTTATGCTTCCTGCAAATCCTTTTTTCTCTGTCTTTACCTTACTATATGATTCTGTTTCTAAAGGATTTATTATTACATTATTTCCCTTCAATTTTATATTTCCTGTTGATACAACATTTACTCCCTCAAGAACTAAATCATTTTTACTGTCATAAACTAGCCCTTTATTTCCTGATATTGTAGCCGATTTTATAGCTGATTCCTGATAATTTTCAGTAGTTGTAGACTTAGATATAAGCCCTCCGAATCTGCTCTTGCTTGTTTTATGATAAGAATAATTAATATCTTTTACTCCTGCCTGAGTAATATTTCCTTTAGCTGAAATATTTGCTTCTCCTTCAACTCCTGCCTGAATATTACTTCCAAGTATAGCCACATCTTTTCCGCTTTCAATATTTATATTGTTTCCAACTATATTTGATTCCACATTATGAGTTGAATAATTAATGCTATGGCTTGATTTTGAGCCTCCAAATCTTTTTTTACTTGTTTCTTTCTTTTCAAAATACTGACTGTCAGTAGCAGATACAATATTTATATCTCCTTCAGCTTTAAGATTTAATTTATCTTTAGCCACTATATCAGCTGCTTTAATATTTATGTCATTTCCTGCATTGATATTTATATTTCCAGCTGAAACTTCACTTTTTATATTTTTCTTATTGTCAATAACTACATAGTTCTTACGGTCACCACTTCTATAATAATTTTCAGTTTCCAACTTATCAATATTGACATCTTTAGCCACTATATTTAAGTTTTCTATTGCATTTATTTGAGCTCCTTTATTATCTATACTTTTTTTAGCTTCCATGCTTACATTTTTTCCATTTATTATTGCAACTTCCTCAAGTGTAGATATAACATCAAATGTGGCACCATTTATCCTCTTAGTGCTTAAATTTGAAATATTTTCTGCAATAATATTTAAATTTTCAGCACTTTCTATATTTCCACCAATATTATCAACAGAATTTTTTGCTGTAATATCAATATTTGTTCCTTCTATATTAGCTTTCTCTGCCCCAAGAAGTGCTTTGTTTGTTAAATTATCAATATTCAATTCAATCTTTTTTGCACTTATATTACCTGTATTATTAAGCTCTTTTGCATTTATAACTAAATTCTCTCCTGCTTCCAAAGAAGAGTTGGCTTTCTTTAAATTAGCTAAAGTTGCCTTTGTTAAATATAGCTTAGGAACTAAAACCTTTTCTCCTGCAACTTCTTCCTCCACATACCAGATTATATCTTTATTAA
>NZ_JAUMYY010000064.1 GCF_030528405.1 Fusobacterium sp. | reverse complement strand
AAAATAGTTTAATTACTAATAAATCTATAAGTTCAGATAAACTTATAAATTTTTCAACTGCAGATTTAAGAACAGAAGTAATTAATATAAAGGAAATTGAAAATAGTGGAAAAATTATCTCAAGAAATATTGAGAATACTAAGTTAAAAAACACAGGATCTGTATTAGCGGAGAATATCAATACAGAAGAAATAGAAAATAAAAAATCTATTATATCTACTAAAACTTTAAATGCCAATACTATTAATAATTCTAATATAGCAAATATCTACAGTGCTAATTTAAATTCAAAGAGCATTGAAAATGCTGGAAATATTGAAGCTAAAATTCTAAAACTTGATGAATTTTTAAATTCTGGAGAAACTTTGGCTGAGAATATCAGTGCAAAAAAAATTAAAAACAATAATCTTCTTACTGCAATTAAAGATATTGTAGCAGATAAATTAGAAAATAAAGGAAAAGTAAACTCAATTTTAACTGATATTAAAAACATTGAAAATGAAAAAGAATTAAACTCTAAACTTGTTAAGGCTAAAGATATTTTAAATGAGGGAAAAATATTATCAGAAACTTTAAATAGTAACAAGTTAAAAAATAAGGGATTTGTATTTTCTATAAATCTTGAGAGTGACAGTATAGAAAATAATAAAAATATTGAAGTAGTAAAAACATTAAAAGTAAATAGCTTTGATAATTCTGTTAATGCAGAGTTAAAGGCAAAAGATTTTGAAACAAAAAATATAAATAATAGAGGAACTATAAGGATAAGTAATAATGTCGATGCCACTGAAATAGTAAACTCTGATAAATTTTATATTGGAAATAATCTAAAAGTAAAAAAGCTTAATAACACAGCAAAAATAGAGAGTAAAGAAGTAGAAATAACAGAATCCTTAAAAAATATAAATGGAAAGATAAATACAGAAAATATAAATATATTGAGTTCTGATATAAAAAATATAAATGGACAAATTTCAGCAAAAAATAATTTAAAAATAGAAACAGAAAATGACTTTAAGCTTGAAGGAACTTATCTTGCAAATAATTTACTAGAAATTAATGCAAAATCTTTTATAAATAACTCTGATTTTGAGAATAATGGAAGTATAAGTCTTAATTTAAAAGGAAATTTAGTAAACAGTAAGAAGATAACAAGTGGAAAAGATTTAAAAATAAATGCTGATAATATAATAAATAAAGATAAAATAGAAGCTGTATCTAGCACTGATATAGATGTAAATAGTTTAAAAAATAACGGAAGTATAAACTTAGGGGTAAATAAAAATAAAGTAAGGGTAAAAAATGAACTAGTAAATTCAGGTTTCTTAAGTTCAATCGGAACAACAGAAATAAGTACAATAGAATTAGAAAATAAAGGACAGATAGCTACAAATAAAGATTTAAAAATAGTTGCAGATAATATAACAAACAGCAATGGAGCTGTTTTTTATTCAACAGAAAATATGGATATTGCTTTTGAAAAGAAATTTTTAAATGAGAAAGCAGATATTTACAGTGCTGGTAATTTAGATATAAAGGGTTTGAATGGAGATTTTGAAAATAGAGTAGGCGATATAACAAGCATAGGAAATTTAAAGATAGAAGCTAAGAATATAAAAAATATTGGGGAACTTAGCGGAAGCCATGAAATAAGAGGAAAAGTTACACCAGCTGAAATGAATATTAATATAAGTCAAGAACAAAAGAATAGAGCATTAAATTATTTTCAAAATTTAGTAGATACATATAATATAAATAAATTTGGAAGTGATAAACATTATCTTGGAGAATTTAAAATTGACTATTTTGATGGAATTAAGAGTAACTACATGAGTAAATTAAGTAGTATTAGAAGTAATGCTAATATTAACTTAAATGCAAAAGAAAAAATTGAAAATCAAGAGGGAAGTATAGTTTCAAACAAAAATATAAATATAAAAGCGAAAGAATTAATAAATAATAACTTTTTAAAGAAAGTAGAAACAAATTATTTTTGGAAAGCACTTACTTATAGAGAAGAAGAAATTGAGCGTGAAGGAAGCAGTGAAGCTGCACAAAATAGAAATTCTAGTACAAGAATCAGAAGAGTAACGGGAACAATCTTAAAATATATGGATACAGTAACTCAATATGTTGGAGCAGATAAGAAAAGTACAATATCTGCTGGAGGAAATCTTGTCATAAATGCAACAAAAGTTGGGAATGGTGTATTTTCAGAAAATACAAGCTCTGAGATTACGAAGAGAAATATAAATGTTGATTCTGTTGTTTTTAATAAGAAGAGTATTGATGAAATGGAAGTAATAAACACATCTAACTATATTTTTATTCCAAACAGCGATAGCTTAGATGAAAGAAAGGAAAAAATAGATAAAAAAGATTTGTTTACGAAAGTAGATGAAATAAACAAAGAAAAATATAGCGATGATAAAAATATTGGGACAGGTCTATTTAAATTAAATAAAATAGATAAAAATTCTACTAAACCAGGCTTTACTTATTTGATTGAAACAAATATTAAATTTTTAGATAAATCTCTTTATCTGGGTTCAGATTATTTCTTTAAAAGAATAAACTTTAATCCTGATAGAGATGTAAGATTATTAGGGGATTCATTCTATGAAACAAGACTTATAAATAAAACGGTATTGGAAGGAACAGGAAGAAGATATCTGCATAATTTTAAAAGTGAAAAAGAGCAGATGCAATATCTTTATGACAATGGTGCCGAAGCACAAAAAGATTTAAATTTATCTCTTGGAATAGCTCTAACTAAGGAACAAATTAATAAACTTAATAAAGATATAATCTGGTATGTGGAGGAAGAAGTTGCAGGAGAAAAGGTTTTGGTTCCTAAGCTATATTTAACAAAGGCAACTTTAGCTAATTTAAAGAAAGCCAATTCATCTTTGGAAGCAGGAGAAAATTTAGTCATAAATGCAGAAAATATAGGGAATACCTCTAATATCAATGCAAAAAAGATAAAAATTTCTACAGACAATTTATTAAATAAATCACTTTCTGGAAGTGAATCAAAAATAGAAGGTGAAAATATTGAATTAAAAATCAAAAAAAATTTAAGTAACATAGGGGCAAGATTAATAGCTAAAGAAAATTTACAAATACATTCTGAAGGTGATATTTTAAATACAGTTACTTATAGAGAAAATGAAAATATTGAGGGAAGTTTAATCAGTAAATTAGAAAATATTGGAAATATTGAGGCAGGAAAAAAACTAGAGATTAAAACTGAAAACATTAAAAATATTGGTTCTATTATAAAAGCAAAAGGGGATTTAGAACTTGTTGGAAATAATATTCAAATAGAGAGTTTAAAACTTCAAAATAAAATATTGAAAAAAAATTATGAAAAAAATGAAGTAAAGAATATAGGAAGTTCTATTTCTTCTGTGGAAAATTTAAAGCTTATTGCAGTTGGTGATGTAGAAATAAAAGGCTCAAAACTTAATGCTAATGAAAATATAATATTGAAAGCAAATAAAATCAATGTAGAGACTTCTGAGAACTTATTTTATGAAAAAAATGGTGGAGGAGAAAATTATGTAATTAAGAAAAATATTAGTAATATTGGGAGTTCTATAGAAGGTAAAAATATTGAATTATTTGGAAATTCAAAAATTAATATTAAAGGTTCTGATATAGTTGCCAAAGATAAATTAAATCTTAAAGCTGAAGGAGATATAAATATTGTATCTGCTACTGACAGTCAGTATTTTGAAAAGAAAGAAACAAGTAAAAAAAGATTTGGAGGCTCAAAATCAAGCCATAGCATTAATTATTCAACTCATAATGTGGAATCAAATATAGTTGGAAACAATATAAATATTGAAAGCGGAAAAGATGTGGCTATACTTGGAAGTAATATTCAGGCAGGAGTTGAAGGAGAAGCAAATATTTCAGCTAAAGGAAATATTACTCAGGCAGGAGTAAAAGATATTAATTATTCTTATCATAAAACAAGCAAGAGCAGATTCGGAGGGCTTATATCTAAGTCTACAACTACTGAAAATTATCAGGAATCAGCTATAAAATCGGCTACAATATCAGGAAATAAAGGGCTAGTTTATGACAGTAAAAATGATTTAGTTCTTGAGGGAGTAAATGTTGTATCAACAGGAAATATAAAATTGAAGGGAAATAATGTAATAATAAATCCTTTAGAAACAGAATCATATAGTAAGGTAAAGACAGAGAAAAAAGGATTTGCAGGAAGCATAAGCCCAACAAATATTTCCATATCTTATGGAAAGGATAAATTTTCATCAGATACAACAACAGTAACACAACATTCATCAGAAATAACATCTGCACAAAATATTGATATAGAAGCAGGCAATAAGGTAAAAGGAAAATCAGTTAATATCTATGCAGATAAAGATATAAACATATCAGGAGATAAGGGAGTAGAACTTACAACAGCAAATAACACTTATGAAAATGTAACAAAACAAAGTTCATCAAGGATAGGCGCAAGTGTAGGAGTAAATTCTGCAATAGTAAATACTATAGAAAATATAAAGAATGTAGAAAAATTAACAGATTTTTCAGGAAACGGCTATGATATAGCAAATACAGCTTCTAAATTAGTTGGTGCTATTAAAGATGGTGCTAAGGCGACAAATGCAATATTAACAGATAATTCTAAAAACAATGGTGACAGTTCATCAACAGGTTTAGAAGGAATATCAAAAAATCCCGATGACTATTTAAGTTTGAGTATAAGTTTATCAAAGAGTAAATCAAAATCGGAAGTATACGATGAAAAGGCGGTTAAAAATTCTATTGCCGGAGAAAATATAAATATATATTCTAAAGATGGAAGTATATTAATTGAAGGAACAGATATTACAGCTAAAAAAGATTTAAATTTAAAAGCAAAAGAAAATATAAATATTAAAGCGGTAGAAGAAAAATCAAAATCATCAAGTTCTTCTTCAAGCAGTGGAATAAGTGGAAATATTTCATTAAATGCAAATCCTATGAGCATTGGTTTTTCAAATTCAGGAGCTAAAAGCAGAGGAGCAGGAACGGCTTATGAAAATTCCCTTATAAATGTAGGAGGAAAATTTAAAACTGATTCAGAAAACTTAACTTTATCTGGCGCGAATGTTGAAGCAGATAAATTAGATATTAAAGCAAAGAATATAGTTATAGAATCAAAACAGGATAAATCAGAAAGAAAAGATTCAAGCC
>NZ_JAUMYY010000063.1 GCF_030528405.1 Fusobacterium sp. | reverse complement strand
TTTAAATTTAAAAATTCTTTTAAATTATCATAACTAACATCTTTTATTTTTAAAATTTCACTTGCTTTTATTCCTTTTACAAACCTTTCCTCTAAACCTAAGTTTTTTAATAATTTATTAGCCTCATTCATATTAACAGAAATATTTTTCAAATTATTAATCTCAGTATACACATCAGCTATAGATTTTTCAAGAAAATCTATTTTTTCTTTTGATAAAATTCCTATTTCCTTTATTTTATCAAATAATCTCATAAAAGCATTGTCATATCTTAGAGTTATCCTATATTCAGCTCTTGAAGGTAAAACTCGATAAGGTTCTGGAGTTTTTTTATGAATCAGATCATCTATTAAGACACCTATATATGCTTCTGATCTGTCTATTACTATAGGATCTTTCCCTTCAATTTTACGAGCCGCATTCACTCCTGCAATAAAGCCTTGAGCTGCTGCTTCCTCATAACCTGAAGTTCCATTTATTTGGCCTGAAAAAAATAAACCTGATATTTTTTTATTTTCAAGACTTGGATATAATTGACTTGCTGGTGCATAATCATATTCGACTGCATAACCATGTCTCATTATTTTAGAATTTTCTAATCCTTTTATAGTTTTTAAAATTGCTTCTTGTACAAAAGCTGGCATAGCTGTTGTAAGACCATTTACATATATTTCATCTGAATTTTCTGATTCCAATTCTAAAAATATCTGATGTTTTACTTTATCTGGAAAATTTAAAACCTTTCTGTCTATTGAAGGGCAGTGTCTTGGTCCATGGGATTCTATCATACCACTTACTATTGGAGAAAATTCCATCATTTCTTGAATTACTTTTATAGTCTTTTCAGAAGTATAAGTAAGCCATGTAGGCACTGTATTATTTTTTTCTTTTTTAGTAAATATAGAAAAATATCTTGGCTTTTCTTCTCCTCTTAGTTCTTCTAATTCTGAAAAGTCAATAGTCTTTTTATCTATTCTTGGCGGAGTTGCAGTCTGGTATCTTTCTATTTTTATTCCTAAATCTCTTAAATTATCAGATAATTTTTCTGCTGAATCTTCTCCTTGCCTACCAGCAGAATAAGTTACATCACCTATAACTATTTTTCCTTTTAAAAAAGTTCCTGTTGCTAAAACTATGGCTTTAGTATTATATATAATTCCAAGTCTTGTTTTTATTCCTATAACTTTTTTTTGATAAGAATTTTCATTTTCTAAATTTTCTACCAAAATTTCTTCAACACAGTCTTGAATTAGATTTATATTTTCATTTTCTTCAAGTTTTTCTCTCATTCTTTTTCTATATAAATATTTATCTGCCTGACCTCTAGTTATCCTCGCTGCTGGACCTTTACTTATATTTAAATCTTTTAATTGAAGATTATTTTCATCTGTATGTCTTCCTATTTCTCCACCTAAAATATCTATTTCAGTTACTAAATTGCTTTTTCCTGGTCCTCCTATAGATGGATTACAAGACATCATTGCAATAGTATCTAAGTATAATGTTATAAGTCCAACTTTTTTTCCAAGCCTTGCACCTGCAAATGCTGCTTCACAACCAGCATGTCCAGCACCTACAACAATTATGTCATAATCTTTCATTATTTTCCCTCTATTTCTAAATTCTATTTTCCAACGCAAAAATTACTAAATATATGATCTAATAAATCTTCACTTGATATTTCTCCAGTAACTTCTCCTAATGAATCTAAGGCATCTTTAATATCAACTGCCATTAAATCCATAGGTAGACCTTTTTTTACTGTTTCAAAAATATTATTGAGAGCCATATATGTCTTTTCTAAAGCAGATTTATGTCTAACATTTGTTATAATTAATTTTTGTGAACTATCGTCAACTTTTTCATCTATAATATATTTATAAATTTTATTTTCTAAATCTTCTATACCTATATTTGAAGTTGCAGATATTTTTATCCATTTTTCTATTTTATATAATTTACTTAAATCAATTTCTTTTTTTATATCAATCTTATTTAAAATACCTATAACTTTATCATTATTTATAAACTCATGTATTTTATAATCTTCTTCTTCTAAATCTTTTGAAGTATCAACTACATATAAAATAAGATCTGCTTTATTAATTAAATCTTTTGACTTATTAACTCCTATGTTTTCTACTATGTCATCAGTATTTCTTATTCCAGCTGTATCAACTAGAATCAAAGGAATTCCATTTATATTTATAACTTCCTCTATTATATCTCTTGTTGTTCCTGGAATTTGAGTAACAATAGCTCTTTCTTCTCTTAATAAAGAGTTTAATATACTTGATTTTCCAACATTAGGCTTTCCAATTATTGCTGTTTTTATTCCATCTTTTATAATTTTTCCTTTGTTATAAGATAAAATTAAATTTTTTATTTCATTGGATGCATTTCTTAAATTATTTAATAAATTTTCTGGAATAGGATCTTCTATTCCTTCCTCTGGATAATCTAATACAACATTTATATGTGCTGCTAAATCTAAAATTAAAATTTTAATATTTTTTATCTTTTCTCTTAAATCTCCTCTAAGTTGATTTAAAGATAAAGACAGAGATTTCTCTGTCTTCCCATGTATAATATCACTTATAGCTTCAGCCTGCGTTAAATCTATTCTACCATTTAAAAAAGCTCTTTTTGTAAATTCTCCTACTTCAGCTATTCTAGCTCCATTTTTTAAAACTAATTCTAAAACCTTTTCAGTTATTAAAAAACCACCATGGCAATTTATTTCAACTATGTCTTCTCTAGTATAAGTGTTAGGAGCTTTCATAATACTAATTAAAACTTCATCAACTACATTCATATTATCAAAAATATAACCATAGTTAATACTGTAATTTTTTAGATCTTTAATCGACTTGTTACTCTTAGGTTTAAATATTTTTTCAAGTATTTCAAGAGATTCAGAACCAGATATTCTTACTATACTTATACCACCTTCTCCCCTTGGAGTTGATATAGCAGCTATAGTATCTAATAACATAATTCCTCCTACTTCTTATTTTTTCTTTTTTATAACTATATATCTTTTTGGATCTCTTCCTTCACTGTATGTATCTAAATTAGAGTATTTATTTACAATTTCATGTATAATTTTTCTCTCTCTAGGAGGCATAGCATTAAGTCTTACTGTTTTATTAGTTTTTAAAACTTTTTCTGCCATCCTTTTTCCTAATATTCTTAAAGTTTCATTTCTCTTTTCTTTAAATTTTTCAACATCAACTTCTACTCTACAATCTTTTAATAAAGAATTTAATAAATATTCAAAACTATTCAAAGTTTTCCCTTTTTGTCCTATTATAATAGCATTATCTTTACCTATTAAATTAACAATATAATTTTTTTCTTTTAATTTTTTGATTTCTATTTCAAAATTTAAATTCATTTTATCTAAAAGTATTTTTGTTTTTTCAAATATTTCTGTTTCCTTTTCATCTCTATTTTCATTTTTTTCTATTTTAAAATCATTATTTTTTTTAATTTCTTCTTTTTTTATTTCCAATTTATCTTCTTTTTTCTTTTGTTCTTTATTTATTTTTTCTATATTTTCATCTTTTTTAT
This sequence comes from Fusobacterium sp., assembly GCF_030528405.1. GTDB lineage: Bacteria > Fusobacteriota > Fusobacteriia > Fusobacteriales > Fusobacteriaceae > Fusobacterium. The sequence continues at coordinate 1,711 of NZ_JAUMYY010000063.1, read as the reverse complement.
TGGCTTTTTTTATTTTTGTTCTTATACATATTTCATAAATACCAGGCTCAGTACCTAGTAAACCAAAAAATTTTTTCTTAGGTTTTCTTTTTTCTGTTATTTCAACTTCTTGTTCATCATTTAAACTAATACTTAAAATATTTAATGCCCTTTTTAAGGCTTTTTCTTTATCAATAGCTTTTACTTCTATTGTTTTTTGCATACTAAGCTCCTTTCTTCATTATAAAATATTGTTGAACAACAGCTGTTAAACTTGAAGTTAACCAATAAATTTGAAGACCTGCAGGCATCTTATATGATATAAATATCATCATAATAGGAAACATATACATCATATTTTTCATTTGAGGATTGTCTGATGTTCCCATTAATTTTTGTTGTAAAAATGAAATTCCTCCATTTAAAAGTGGTAAAATATAAAATGGATCTGGTTCTACTAATCTCATCCATAAAAATGTAGAATCCGTTGGAACTATTCCACTTCTTAATACACCAAATAATGCAAATAAAATTGGTAATTGAATAAGTATAGGTAAACAACCTCCAGCAGGGTTTACTTTATTTTCTTTATATAATTCCATAGTTTTTATGTTTAACATTTGTTTATCATTTGCATATTTTTTCTTTATTTCATCTAATTGAGGTTGCAATTTTTTCATTGCTTTCATAGATTTATCTTGTTTTATAGTTAAAGGCAATAATAATATTTTTATTATTATTGTAACTATTATTATTGATAAACCAAAATTTCCTACTATATTATCTACTGATTTCAACAAAAATTCTATAAAATTTAATAATAAACTATAAATATATTTCATTTAGCCTCCCGATTGTTTTCTTTTTTTTGTGGTAATGGATCATATCCACCTTCATTGAATGGATGACATTTTAATATTCTTTTAATTCCTAGATATAATCCTTTTAAACATCCATATTGTTCAATAGCTTGATACGTATATGTTGAACATGTTGGATAAAATCTACACTTTCCAGGAAAAATAGGAGATATTAATTTTTGATAAAACTTTATTAATATAAGAAATAAGTTTTTCATTTATCTTCCTTTAAAATTTTGGATAGTTTTAATATTTTATTTAAGTCTTTTTCTATACTAAAGTATTTTATTTTTTTTATATTATCACCTAAATTTTTTTTTCCAATTATTATAATATCATAATTTTTGTTTATTTTCTCTAAATTTTTTCTTGTATATTCTTTAAATAATCTTTTAATTCTATTTCTACAATGAGCTTTTCCTATTTTTTTACTAGCAACAAAACCAAATCTGTTTTCATTTAAATTATTTTTATTAAAAAAAATAAGAGAGTAGTAACCAAAACATTTCTTTCCAGATGTATATATATTTTGAAACTCTCTATTATTTTTTAAAGTATTCATTTTTTCTCCTGAAAATTTAATAGCTAAAAAAACCGGTGTTTTTTAATCACCGGGTTTTATGCTGATAGTTTAGTTCTTCCTCTAACTCTTCTTCTTTTTAATACTTTTCTTCCATTTTTAGTTGCCATTCTTGATCTAAACCCATGATCTTTTTTTCTTTTTCTTTGATTTGGTTGAAATGTTCTTTTCATTTTTTCACCTCCAAAAGCTAATTATATTCAGTTTATAAGTTTACATTTATTTTTAATTTTTGTCAAGTTTTTATTTGTTTTGAATGTAATGATTTTTAAATTTCTGTGATAGTTTATTT
>NZ_JAUMYY010000013.1 GCF_030528405.1 Fusobacterium sp. | reverse complement strand
AATTGTTTTACTAAAGATAATTTTGGAATTTAGGGTTGTATAATTATATTATATTTTTTATAAATTTATTTTGATAAGATAGTATTCAATTTATATTAAATTTCATATATTTTTATTTAAAATAGGTAATTTATTTGCTATAATTATATTAGAATTTATTCACATCTTATTGACTTACTTCCTCTTTCACAATATTTTATTTTTATTTACTTAGCCACATTTAAAAAGGCTGTTGCATTTAAATAATTTTTTTATATAAGCTTTGCAACAGCCTTATTTTTATTCATTTTATTTATCAAATTTTATTGCAGCTTCATCAACAGCATAGCTATAAAAATCTTCTAATGATTTTGAAACTTGCTCTTGTGAACCAAATTTTCTAACATTAACAGTTTTATTTTCAAGTTCAGCCTTTCCTATTATAAGCTGCATAGGAATTTTATATCTTCCATTTGCTTCTCTTATCTTATAACCAATAGTTTCTGTTCTATCATCCAGTTCGGCTCTTATTCCTAATTCTTGTAGCTTTATCATAATTTCTTTAGCATAAGGAATACAATCATCATTTATAGTTAAAACTTTTATTTGAACTGGTGCTAGCCACATTGGAAAGGCTCCAGCATAGTGCTCAATTAAAATTCCTATAAATCTTTCTATCGAACCATAAATAACTCTGTGAAGCATTACAGGCCTATGTTTTTCTCCATCTTCTCCTATATAAGTTACATCAAATCTCTCAGGTAAATTAAAATCAAGCTGTATAGTTCCACATTGCCAAGTTCTTCCTATAGCATCTTTAATTTTAAAATCAAGCTTAGGTCCATAGAATGCTCCATCTCCTGGATTAATTTTGTATTCCCTACCAAGTTTATCCAAGGCTCCTGCAAGAGCACTTTCTGCCATATCCCAAATTTCTTGAGAACCTATAGATTTTTCAGGTTTAGTTGAAAGCTCTATGTTATATTCAAAACCAAATAATTTACTGTAGAATTTATCTATTAAATTTACAACTCCTATGATTTCATCCTGTACTTGCTCTTGTGTCATAAATATATGAGAATCATCCTGAGTAAAAGATCTCACTCTCATAAGTCCATGTAAAGCTCCTGAAAACTCATGTCTATGAACTTTTCCTAACTCTGCAAGTCTTGCTGGTAAATCTTTATATGAATGAAGTTGATGTTTAAAAGATAAAACTCCACCTGGACAATTCATTGGCTTTATAGCAAATTCAAGCTCATCTATTTCAGATGTATACATATTTTCTCTGTAGTTAAACCAATGTCCTGATGTTTCCCATAATTCTTTATTTAACATAATAGGAGTTTCTAATTGGTCATAACCTGCTTTTTCATGTTCCTTTCTCCAAAGATCTATAAGTACATTTCTAAATACCATACCCTTTGGCAAGAAAAATGGAAAGCCTGGTCCATATTCACTCATAAAGAACAGCTCCAACTCTTTTCCAAGTTTTCTATGGTCTCTTTTTTCAGCTTCTTCCATAAATTTTAAATGTTTCTTTAATCTATCTTCATTTGAAAAAGCATAACCATAAATTCTTTGAAGCATTTTATTTTTAGAGTCCCCTCTCCAATATGCTCCAGCAACAGTTCTTAATTTAAATGCTTTTAAATAGCCAGTTGAAGGTACATGTGTTCCCCTACAAAGATCTGTAAAATCTCCCTGTTTATAAAATGACACCTGCTCTTCCTCAGGAATTGCTTCAACAAGCTCAACCTTATATTTATTTTTATCTACAGTTTTAAAATATTCTATCGCTTCATCTCTAGGTAAAATAAATTTTTCTAATTTTATATTTTCTTTTACAATTTTTTTCATTTCTTCTTCAATTTTTTGTAAGTCTTCTTCAGTAAATTGTTCAACTGGATCAAAATCATAGTAAAAACCATTTTCCACTACTGGTCCTATTGTTACCTTCGTGTCTGGATATAATCTCAATACCGCCTGAGCCATCAAGTGAGCAGTTGAGTGCCTCACTATATATTCTCCTTCCGAACTTTCAATATCAATAAACTCCACTTCAGCATCATGATCTAATATATAAGACATATCTACATTTTTTCCATTAATTTTTGCTCCAACAGATTTTTTAGCTAGGGAATTGCTTATCCCCTTTGCTATTTCGAACATGTTAATATTATTTTCATATTCTCTTGTCTGTCCATCTAAAAATCGAATTAACATCTTTTCCTCCATTATTTTTATACATTTTGCTTATAATTTATAAGCTAGTACTCAATTATTTTAATTTAATTTTTCATTATTTTTTGCTATTCAAAGGGCTAGGTCTGTCTAACAGGTAACCATCAGGTTTTGTGCTTCCACTTCCACTGTCTTTTGCTCCAACTCCAAATATAGAATCATTAGGGAAGGTCAACAATGTGAAATGAAGCCCTGCTCTCCATTCATAATTTTTTGTTGTCGCACTATATTTATTTTCAAAGGAAAGTGCCCATTCATAGAAGCCCATCTCTTTCCCTATTTCAATTCCAATACCGTCTAATGATTTCTTTCTATTTGCTGTAGCAGAAGCCTTATCTGCTAAATTTTCATAAAATTTAGCATAGGTTTTTAACTTCCATCCTTGGCTAGGTTTACCTATTTTAGCATAAACGCTTAGTTCATGTTCTCTACTGTTTTTCTTCCATTCATAGCTTCCTGAACTTCTTTTCCAATCAGACTTTTCAATAAAAGTATAGCCCACCCCTAATCTATTGTAGGTATAGCTTAACCCACCTTCTAACTTAGAAAGTGATTTCATCAAATCTCCAGTTTTTGAATATCTCTTGTCATTCTTTTCCATAGTAATATAAAATTTAAAAGCTTTTTTATAGTTACCTATTTTAAAAGTTTCATCAGAAATTCTAGTAAGTTCAAACTGTCTATTAAATTTTTGACTTCTCTCCAAAATATTTTTTATTGTCTCAACATCTTCTATACTTATTTCATCTTTAGGCTTTTCATATTCAAGAGTAGCATATTTTATAAGCTCTTCTTTTTCGAATCTTTTATCTCTATATTCATAGCTAAATCTATATACGTCAGTATTTCTTATGCTACTACTTTCATTTAAAGTACCATAGTCATTTTCAGAAAAACTAAAGTAAAAATCTTGTTCCCTGTCTTGATTAAAAGTATTATAAAGAACCGAATAATCAGTATTTTTTTTATTCAATCTTCCTCCAGCAGAACTCTCTACCTTATCTTTTCCCTGAGCATAAGATAGTGTTATTTTATCATTTTCTCTCCTGTAAGAATATGTAAATCTATTCTCATTTATCTTTTCTTCAGCTTCAATAGGAGAAACAAAATCTTTGACATTAAATTTCATATCCAAATTAGAAAACGAAAAACTATGATTTTTCTTACTATAATTAAAGCCATAATTTCTTTTAGATAAATCATTTAAATTTGTTCCAGAAAGTGTTTTAGAAGTATATCTTCTATCCTCATCAAAAAAAAGTTTAAATTCTTCATCATATTTTGTTTTAAATGCTATTTCATTTAAAAATATCCTACTGTTAAGAGCTTTTTTTCCATATGAATCTTTAGCTTCCTTGTAGCTCGTCGTAAAAACTGTGTCTAAATTTTTGGTTTTAAATTTAATTTCATCTTCTATTTTTATATAATTAACTTTGTTTATATGCCTTTGCTCTTCTCTTTTTACATCTCCAGAAAATTTAAAATTTTGAAATTCCAAACTCAAATTATTATTAAGATTTTTACTAAAGCTTATTTCATGACCTAATTTTAAATTTAAAACATTTGTTTTATCGCTTGAATTTTTATAAGAGTCCTGTCTAAAACTACTTAAAATATGAAATTTCCCAAAAGAGCTCTCTATATTTTTTCTACCTAAAGTCAATTCAAAAAATTTGGACTCATTTTTATAATCTCTGTAAGAACCATCAAAAAGTCCAGTCCTATCCCATATTTTTTCTTTAGCTTCTCCTATTCCAAAACCATATACCTCTTTTTCATTAGATAAATCAAAATCCATTCTTTTTTCTATCTTTTCTTCATAAATTATATTTTCAAATCTATTATAATCCGAAATTCTGCTATCTCCCAACATGGAAACTCTATACTTATCCTTAGATAAATCTAGCTTTTTCTCATTATCCTCATAACTTAGTTTCGGTTTAAAAGTGTAAGCCCCTAAGCTATACTTACCTAAAATTCCATTTATCTTCTCATGATCATTCTTTTCATATTTTACTATAGTCGTTGGAACATAATTCATATCTATACCTAAGATATTTTTTTGTCTTAAGGTAGTCTTAATATCTTTTTCCCATAATGAAAATCTTCTGTAGTCATTTCCTATTCTTTTATCGTATTTTAGCTCCAGTCCACTTGCTCTGTGTAAATAATCTACAGCCACTTGCTCATCTTTTGATTGTAGATCTAAACCGGTAGAACCTGGATCAAGGTCATATAAATATTTATATCCTGCTGATAATTTATATTTCTCATTATCTTTAACTGCATAAAGTTTAGAATACAAATCATGATCTATATTAGAACCATAACCTATGTCATCTATGGAGTCGTACACTATTAAGCCATAGCCTTTTTTATCACTTACTAAACTTAAATCTGCTTTTAAACTTAAGTCTTTATCCTCTCCTAGATTTTTTAAATCTGCACTTAAAGTATAAAAACCTATATTTTTATCATATTTATACCTATCTATACCCAAAGTTTTGTAAATATTATTATCGTCCATCTTTTGCATTATATCAGATAATTTCCCCACCATACTTCTGGTTGAATTAATTGCTTTTAGATCAAAGTAACCTTTCTCACCTGAGTACTCCTGAGAGAAAGAAAATCTATATCTCTTATGAGACTTTTCATATTCACTTAATTGCCCTATATTATTGTTACTGGTTTTTTTTGCTTTTGAATAGATTAGCAAATCATCTATATCAAGTTTAGTTTCACCTAAATCCGAACTATACCAGTTTTCCCATCTTCCAATTAAAAGACCCATTTTATCAGAAAACTTAGGAGCTATACCTCCTCTATATTTATCCTTTCTATTACCATATAAAAATCCCCACGAAGTTTCAAATCCGTAGTCATCTGAAGATTTAAAAGTTGGAAATAAAGGGACTTTTGAGTTTTTCCTTATATTAGCTCTAAACCAAGGAATATTAAAAGGAAAAATATTTCTTTCTTTAACAAAAAGATTAGAGTTATATAAAGTTATCTGTTTATCAGGTTCTATATCCGCATTTTTGGAAAATATATGATAACCAGCTTTTTTGGGTGAATCCGGGAAATTAACTATTCTAAAATCTGTTGTTATCCAGCCATCCTGATAAGAAATTTTTTCGTCTTCGTACTTTACATAAGGGCTACCAAAATAAACTTTGTCATTTGGTGCTTCTGCTCCTGTAGTCTTAGCAACATTTATATAAGCAAAGTTGTTATAAAATTCTCCCTTTTCCTTTAAACGGTCCAGAGTTCCTCTTTCAGTTTCTATTTTTATATTTCCCGTACTTTGCTCTAAATTAACAAGTGCAGATTCAGAAAATTTTATAATTTCAGTTTTAGGATCTCTTTCCAATTTATAAAAAAGACCACTTACACTATCGCTTTTTACTGAAATTCCTTTTTCTGCTGTCAAAGTATTTGTATTTAGATCTACTACAACTTCATCACTATCTGCTTTTATTGTATCTGAGTAAGAATTTGAAAAAAATACTATCATAGCCAAAAAAAAGAAAAAGGCTTTTATTCTCATTTAATTTCTCCCTAAAAATTTTTTAATTATAAATTATAACACAGTTTTAATATTTTTTCTATATTTTAGACCTGTAAAATGCTATCTCTTTGAAACTTTAAGTTCTCTTCTTATATTTCTCTCCTGATCCTTTTTAGCTATACTCTCTCTCTTATCATAATTTTTCTTTCCTTTAGCCACTGCAATTTGAATTTTAACATAGCCTTTAGATAGGTGAACATCAAGAGGTACTATTGTATAACCTTTTATTTTTACTTTTTCATGCAACTTTCTTATTTCTTTTTTGTTGAGTAAAAGCTTTCTAACTCTTCTTTCTTCTGGGTTATAAACAGAACCATACTGCCATGGAACTATAGACATTCCCATTATAAAAACCTCATTATTAATTATTCTTATAAAAGATTCTTTTATACTCACTTTTCCAGCTTTGACAGATTTTACTTCGCTGCCTTTTAATTCTATTCCCGCTTCAAATCTATCTTCTATAAAATAATCAAAAAAAGCCTTCTTATTATTTGCAATTATCATTTATCCTCCAGCAGCTCAATTGGACTAACAGAGATTTCCAAAGTATAAAAATCTGTTTTCTGTAGAATAACTTTTACTTTATCACCTAAGCTGTATACTTTTTCTTTATTATCTCTATCTACCATTACATAGTTAATCTCATCAAATTCATAGTAATGCTCTGCAGTGGTCACATCCCAACTACATTCAATATTTTCAGCTGTTTCAAAGAATACCTTTCTTTGGCTAAAACCACTTACAACTGCTTCAAAAACTTCTCCCACTTTATCTGACATATACTCCACTAATTTTATTCTGATACTTTCTTCTTCAGCTTTCATAGCAACTCTTTCAGTTTTAGAAATATGACTGCATATTTCCATTAACTCATCTTCATAAATAAAATTTTTCTTAGCTTTTTCTGAAATTATATTATTCAAGATTCTATGAACCATAAGATCTGAGTATCTTCTTATAGGAGAGGTAAAATGTGTATAAAATTTTGAAGCTAATCCAAAATGCCCAATATTTTCAACAGTATATCTAGCTTGTTTAAGTGCCATTAAAATCATTTTATGGACTAACATATTAATTTCTCTTTTTCTTGAATTTTCTATTATTTCTTGAAACTGTTTAGGATGTATATTATCCAAATTAGGAATCTTATATCCAAACTTAGCTAGAGTTTCATTTAAGCTAGCTATACTTTCTCTTGTCGGCTTTTCATGTGTTCTATAAACCGAAGGAATGTCTAACCAAAAAATTCTTTCTGCTACAACCTCATTTGCAACAATCATAAAGTCCTCTATGATTTTCTCTCCTTCTCCTCTTTCCCTTTGCCCAATTGCAGCTACAGTCCCATCATCATTTAAAGTAACTTTTATCTCTGGTAATTCAAAATCTATACTTCCCCTCTTATATTTTTTACTTCTCAATATTTTTGATAGCTCTTGCATTTCAAGTAACATGTCTTTTATATCACTATATTTTTTACTTAGTTCTTCGTTGCCATCCAAAATCTTATTTACATCAGTGTAAGTCATTCTGTGGACAGAATTTATAACTGACTTATAAATATCAGCACTTACAACATTTCCATTTGCATCTATTTCTGCTTCACAACTAAAGGTCATCTTATTCTCTCTCTCATTTAAGGAACATATTCCATTTGAAATTTCTTTTGGAAACATCGGTAAAACTCTATCAACTAAATAAACTGAATTTCCTCTTTCTCTAGCTTCTAAATCAAGTTTTGAATTAAATTTTACATAGTGTGAAACATCTGCTATGGCTACAATTAGCCTAAAGTTTCCATTTTCTAATTTCTCAACATAAACTGCATCATCTAGGTCCTTTGCATCTTCACCATCTATAGTAATTATAGGTAATTTAGTTAAATCTTTTCTATTTCCTTCCCACTTTTCTTTTACCGAATTTTCTATCATTTCTTTAACTTCTAACATAGCTTCAGTTGAAAACTCTGTTTTTAATCCTTCTCTAAAGATAAGTGCGTCTATCATATTTTTTGTATTGCTTATTGAACCTAATATTTTAATAACCTTTCCTTCCGGTTTTCTTGAATCATCACCCCAAAAAGTTATTTCAACCGCTACTAAATCCTCATTTTCAGCTCCCATAGTCAATTCATTAGGAATATATATATCCTTACCTATAGAACGAGTAGGCACAACAAAGGAAAAAGTTTTATTCTTTTGTAATATTCCAATTATTACTTTCTTTTCATGACTGATAATCTTTGCAACTTCCCCTTCAGCTCCCTTATCTTCATTTTTTTCCTTTGTAATTCTAACCAAAACTGTATCTCCATCTAAAGCATTATTAAAAGCTGATTTAGGAATAAATATTCCCTCTTTCTCTTCTCCTTTTTTTTCTATATCAACAAAGGCAAATCTATCTTTTACAATGGAAAAAGTCCCCTTCAAGAAACCTACTTGTTCAGGCAAAGTTATTTTCCCAGATTTAACAATACTTAGCTCCCCATCATCTACCCAAGACATAATTATTGCTTTATTACTCTTTTTATTTTTAGTAGACCATTCTAAAACTTTAGTAGCTTCATCAAATGAAAGATAATTCTTTTTTTTAAGTACCTCTTTTAATTTTTCTAAGTCTTTTTCTAAGTTCATTTTTCAGCCTCCTCTTTGATAATAGAAATATTTTTTAATAAATCTTCTTCCATCAATTTAGTATTTTTGTGAGATTTTTTGCCCAATTTTTTTAAATAACTTTCTTTTTTTTCTGCTTCCAGTAAAATTCCTCTATCCAAATTTTCAAAAGTTAAATCTCTAATCTCTTCAAGTCCAGGATAGTTTCTTCCCATTTCTATGGCATCAGCTATATAAACTATTTTTTCAACTAAGCCCATATTTTTATTTCCTAAAGTATGATTTTTTATTGCTTTTAAAATTTCTTCATCCTCTATATTAAAATTTTTTTTTACCCAATATGAAGCTACAAAAGAATGTAGAATATCTGTATTTTCTAAATCTTCTTCTGATAGTTCCATCATAAAATTTTCCTTACAGATTTTTTTCATCTCATCTACATTCATTTCCTTACAAGCATCATGTAAAAGGGCAGCTATCTTACATTTTTCTATATTTGCTCCATAATTTTTAGCCAGTTTAACACTCATATCAACAACAGACATAGTGTGTTTAAACCTCTTAGGGCTAAGCTTTAATTTTATAATTTCAGACAATTCTTTAAAAGAATACTCCATAGATACCTCTTTTTTCTTTATATTTTAATATTTAATTATACCATATATTTATGCTTTTAGCTCTCGTTATTTAAAAAATTAAAAAGGGCATCACAGCCCCTTTAAACAAAATTTTAAAAAATTTTAAATTTCCTGCATAGCCTCTCTTAAAAAGGGAAGCAAAGAACGAGTTACAATTATTTTTCTGCTCTCTATATTTAAGCACATTATGGCTCCTCTTTCCATTAAGTCATACCAGCTTGTCTTGCTTATGCCAAACATTTGAACTAAATCTTTTGTGGAGCAAAACTCTCCTAAGTTATCCAAAAGCATATTTTCTAAAAATGTTTCTATCTCATTTTTAGGCGACCAGTTAAAGAAATTGTTAATATAAAAATCCTCTTGTGTTAGAGGATTTGATATTGGATACATATTGGTGCTGAAATTTAAGCTGTTTAAAAAAGAGGAAAGTTCATATTCTCTTCTGCCGTATCTGCTTTTTGACTTTATATTTTCGTTCTTTACAAGCATATAAATAAAAGTCAGACTTAGACCTAAGTTTTCCTGAAGTTTTTTTGCGCTTGCGTATTCTCCTATTTGCTTTCTTAAAATTTCAAAAATTACATCTTTCATAGTCATAATAAACCTCCTATAATTTTTTTAATTTTAATTCCGATGATTAAAAAATTTTCAGTTTTTAATAGGATTATGTGAAAGCTCATTCCTCCTTTGCAATAGATTTTTTTTATAACTTAGTTTTATTAAAATATGGGAGAAAATTTCTCCCATACTAAAATTATTTTTTCTTCAATAAAATATTTAATTGTTGCTTCATAAGCTCAATTTCTTGTGCCTGCGCATTAATTCTATCGTTTTGTGAATTAACTTGTGCCTTTAGCTGATTATTTTCCTTTGCAAGTCTATTCATTTCATCTTGCATTATATAACTAGGTGTGTTAGTTGCTGATGAACTTCCACCCTTACCTAGCTTCCAAGTTAAACCTACATTTGCCATAGTCTTCACTCTTCTTTCACTGCCTATTGCAAGACCTGCCGTCATTAAAACATTTTCACCAAAATAATGGCTCATTCCAACTGCTATGGATTGCTTATTTCTGTAATGTCCAAATCCTGCCATTATTTGATTTGGCGCTTGCGGATCATATTGCATAGGCTTTAAAGCCGACAAAGCTGCACTTAGTGAACCGACATGATTTATTTCAGATTTTACCTCTGCAAATCTCTCATTTACCTCTGCTCTTAAATTCTCTGTTCCAACATTATTTTGCATTGCATTATAAAGCTGTCTTCCTGTTACTGCATCTGTTGATGTAGCTGACAGCTCACCATCTGCAACATTAGTTATCTTTCTTTTTAAAGTTGCAGAACCCACTGATACCTCATTAGAAGATGTTACTGCTGAATTATTTCCTAGCGCCACTGAATTTGTTATTCCTGCCGCTATATTTACATTAGATCCCAATACAAAGTTATCATTGCCAGCTATTGTATTATCATTACCGAAGGCATAAGAACGATGACCTGTTACTATATTAGGATCTCCGAAAGCTCCTGAATTATTTCCGCTTACTTTATTTCCATATCCGACTGCTGTTGATTTTTCTCCTGAAACTTCATTTTTCGCTCCAAAAGCTAAACTATCAATTCCACTCGATTTATTGTTTGAACCAAAAGCTAAACTATAATCTCCACGTGCCTCATTTCTACGTCCAAAATCTAAACTTTCTTTTCCACCTGCATAATTTTCTGTACCAAAAGCGGAACTTTAATTTCCGCTGGCTTCATTATTTGAACCAAAAGCGGAACTATAATCTCCGCTGGTTTTATTATTTCTACCAAAAGCCGAACTTCCTCTTTTCATAGCTTTATTATTATATCCAAAAGAAGATGAGCCACCTCCAATAGCTTCATTTCTCCATCCAAATCCGGCAGCTCCCCAACCTTCAACTTTATTTTGAAATCCAAAAGCCGAACTTCCTTCTTTTAGGGCTGTATTCTGAGTTCCAAAAGAAGATGAGCCAGATCCGTAAGCTTTATTTGTACTTCCAAAAGCGGAAGAACGAATTCCATCAGCTCTATTTTTATATCCAAAAGCGGAACTGTCTATTTCTAAGGCTGAATTCCAATATCCAAAAGCGGAACTTTCTTCTGCTATGGCTTCATTATTATATCCAAAAGCGGAACTTTTTTCTTTTAATGCCATATTAGAATATCCCACTACTGTACTTTCTTTTGCGTCAGAACCAACAGCATTATCATATCCAAAGGCTGAACTTTCCTCTCCATAGACTTTATTTTTAGCCCCTACTGCTGTACTTTCTTTTGCGTCAGGATAAAGCACATTATCTGTTCCAAAAGCGGAACTTCTTTTTCCTTTTGCTTTATTATTATTTCCAAAAGCAGAGCTTTCAAGCTCACTGGCTTTATTTCTATATCCAAAAGCAGAGCTTTTATACCCACTGGATTTATTTTCTACTCCTACTGCTGAAGAGTAATAATTTATTGCTGGTTCAGAACTTTCCCCTGCTTCATTGTCAATTCCAACTGCAACGCTTTCTTCCGAATGTGCTACACTTCCATTTCCTGCCTGATATTTGTGTGCTAAAGATGATTGTGCCAATAAAATTAATAATGTAAGTGTTATAAATTTTAAGCTATTTTTCATATTAAACACCTCTTTTTATTTTTTATTTAATTTTATATAATCTTATCTTATTTCTATTGTATCAAAAAAAAAAAAAATGCAACAAATTTGTACGATTTATTTAAAATTATTTTATTATTTATTTTTTGAATTTGAAATATATAAAATTTCCTGCTTTGCATTTTTTTAATTAGGGAGAAAAGGAAAAATTTTTTATAAAAAAATAGCTCCATTTTTTTCTGGAACTATTTTTGAGAATTTATTTTGTATGTTTGATTCATTTTTAATATTTTTTAAAAGGGTAATTTTAGAGAACTTTTATCTTTTTTCTCATTCTTTTCTTTTTCATCTTTTTCTTCTTCATTTACATTTTTTTCTTGTTCTTCTTGAATTTCCTCTGGCTTAGGAATAGGCTGACCAAACATCCACTCAATATGCCTTCTCATTCCTGTCATATCGAATTTTTTCCCATTTATTTCCACTATATCATCCTCCGGTAATGCTATATGACCTTCTTCAAGAGCCAAGTTTTTATCCAGTGATATTTGGAATTTAACTGCTTCAACATTGGGATCTTCAGCAAATTCTAAAGGCTTAAACTCTGTCTTCACAACTTTTATTAAAGTGTCATCTGCTAATATAGCTTCTATTTCTGCATCTGTAAATTCTCTTTGTGGAGGAAAGTCTGCCACAAATAATCTATCCGTTTTTACAAACTTCAATTTTTGATCCGCTGACATCTCAAAAACATCAATTGTATAATTCCCTCTAGTAGGAATTAGCATAGAACCTAAATTAATAACCTTTCTTCCATAACCAAATGGATCTGGTAACACTCCAAAACTTCCTTTTGATATAAGTTCATCCTCTGGCGAATTAATTCTCACCTCATACATAGTTGGTCCTTCCATTTCTTCAAATGAAAGAATAACAGATAGCTCTGGCAAAGGAAATGGAAATATCGGCTGTACCAAATTATCAAAAATCCCTATTGCATCTACTGCATTTGGAACATGTTGACTTACATCTGCTCTCAAAGCTGTTTCTACACTTCTTAATTTCATTAGTTTCACTCCTTAAACTTATTTATTTTAATCTATAAATCTATATAACTAAATTTTTTCACATACAGTTTATGATAAATTTTTAAAAATGTCAAAACTATTAATTTTTTTTATTTGAATTTGCATAAAAAAATCATTCGTGCTATACTAAAATAAATTATTTTAGTAAAATTTATAGGAGGAACACAAATGCAAGAGCTTTACGCAAAATATGGTAGTACAATCATTATTATAGTTGTATGGGTTTTGATTTTTTACTTCTTGGTTATGAGACCTAATAAGAAAAAGCAAAAACAGCAACAAGAACTTTATAATTCATTAAAAGAAGGTGTAGAAGTTTTAACTATAGGTGGAATAAAAGGGACTATCGCTTTTGTTGGTGAAGAATATGTTGAAATCAGAGTGGATAAGGGAGTTAAACTAACTCTTAGAAAGTCTGCTATATCATCTGTTCTTAACTCTTAAAAGAAAATAACACAAATTTGAAATTGGGTTGTTGCATCTTATTAATTAGTTAAGCTTGCAACACCTTTTTCTTATTATGAAGGGGATTATTTTATGAAACGAATTTTTACTTTTATTTTATTTATATTCTTTTCCACTTTTTTGTTTGCAGCAAAAATAAATAAAATCAATTTAAATTTAAACAATTTTTCTGTAGATTTTTCCGAATTAAAAGATAGCGACTATATTGTCAGTGCTGATGAAGATACAAGACTTATCTATATTGAAATCCTGAACTTGGATAAAAAATCTGTGGATAAATTTACAAATGAATTAGAAGAAAAGATGAAGAAATCAGGTTATTTTGAAGATTTAAACATAAGTAAAGCTGAAAATGCTCTGTTTATTACCCTACAGCTTTTTCCTAAAATTTCTTATATTATAAATAGCACTAACAAAAAAATTGATCTTTCTCTATATAAAACAAATAAAAATAAGCATTTAATCGTTATAGACCCAGGTCATGGAGGTAAAGATCCTGGAGCTGTAAGAGGTAAAGTTTATGAAAAAGACATTGTTTTTGCTATTTCTAAGCATTTAAGAGAAGAACTTGCAAAAGATTTTAATATACTTATGACAAGAGATAAGGATGTTTTTATCAAACTTCACGATAGATCTAAAATGGCAAATAATGCAAAAGCAAAACTTTTTGTAAGTGTGCATGCAAATGCTTCTACCAACACAAAGGCTCATGGAGTGGAAGTATTCTATTTCTCCAGAAAATCTTCTCCCTATGCAGAAAGAATAGCAAATTTTGAAAATAGCTTTGGCGAAAAATACGGAGAAAATACCAATGATATAGTTCAAATTTCTGGCGAACTTGCCTATAAAAAAAATCAAGAAAATTCTATAAGCTTAGCCCAAGACATCGTTGATAATATTGCAACTTCAGTTAATCTTCGAAATGGAGGTATACATGGTGCAAATTTTGCCGTACTTAGAGGTTTTAACGGACCTAGTATTTTAATTGAAGTCGGCTTCGTTAGTAACTCTGGAGATAGAGAGATTATAACTAATTCTGATGCTCAGAAAAAAATAGCTATTGAAATTGCTGACTCTATTAGAAATTATTTTGATTAGGAGAATTTATGGAGAATCTAAAAAAATACAAATTTTCATTTATTTTACTTACATTATTTTTACTTTTATCTATATTTTATATTTCATTACCATCAAAGAATAAAATTTCTGAGGTTGAAGTTAAAACAATACAAAAAAGCACAAGAACTATGGACGTACAAGCTTATTATGTTAAAGATGATCTTATTGAAGCTTATACCATTACTGTTGCTGAGGATTCTTATTCAAACTTATTGAAAATAGCTATTGAAAATTTAATTAATAAATCGCTTATAAGTAATAAACCTACTCTTTTAAATATTTATTTTTCTAATTCTTCAATCTATTTTCAGTTTAACACCAAAGATTTGAATCCCATATTAAAGGAAGCCATCCAAAAAACTACATTTGAATTGTTAGATATTTCAGATATAAAATTTATATAAAAATAAGAGGCTATTGCAACTTAAATTCTCTTTAAAATGCAATAGCCTCTATTTTTTTAAAATTTATATTGTAGTCCTGCTGAGAACACTGAGTCTGCTCTCTTTCCATCTTCTACTCTAAAGTCTACATTTCCATAAATTCCAAAGTTTGGTGTTATTTCTCTAAATAGTCCTACACCTAACCATGTTGTATTTTTCGCTTGTTTTACACCACGATATTTTTGCTTTGTTGTATTTCCTGTGAAATGACCTTCATAAGTCAATTCTCTTTTACCTACATTTATTGCTTGAGTTACATATGATTGGAATTTATATTTATTTAGCGCAAATTCTGCTCTAAGTCCTACTAAGAAATTTGAACTCCAATAATTCTTTGAATCTGCATGTATTCCCCATGCTGCATTTGATTCTGAAAAACTTCCTCTCTTCAAATAATCTTGTGAATATCCTATAAATGGTGTTAACCATCCAAATTTCTTTCCAACCTCCAAATAAACTGAACTCATTATATCATCATGTTTTACTCTTCCTTGCACTGTATTTCCTAAACCATCTATTAGTTCTCTCTCAACTTTTGTTGATACATGTGATATACCTACTCTACCTGCTGTATAGAAATTATTTGCTAAATCTTTCTTTCCATATAGCGATATTCCTACCATATCACTTTTCGAATTTCCTGCATAACGATTAAAATCTGCTTTCGCATATGAATATGCTAATGCAACACCTAGATTAGTATTGCTGTTAAATTTCTTATCAAGTCCAAATTGTCCACCTGTTACACGAGTGTCTGCTGAAGCATAGCCATCTCTTCTTAATTTTCCATCACTTCCTATAGCTGAAAACCAAGCTTGACTCTCTCCATTTGAAAGTTTTAAGTTACCTAAACCTGCTAATCTATTTGATAGATCTCTATTTATATTTTGTGCCTGTGAAAAAGTTAGAGCCTGAGCTGATGCATATATCTCTCCTGACATCATTTCTGTTGCCCTTGTAAATGCCATTGTCGACATACTTTGCATTGTAGCAGCCATAGTTAATTCTTCTTGACTTGCTGTACCAGCTTTCACTTTTTGGTCAAGATCGGCAAATACATTTTCTACATTTTGTGCTACATTTTTTGATGATTCTTCTGCATTTCCTATATAGTCAACTGGATTTTGTCTTGATAATTCTGCAACTAATTTTCCATCATTTGCTTCTACACTTGCAACTCTCATTCCTTCAGTTGATACATTTTCAATACTTCCTTTTATTTCCTTTGCACTCATCAATGTTTTACTAACAGTTCCAGCTATATATTTATCTGATAATACTTGCACTTTTCCATTAATATTTACATTACCTAAAACAGCTACTTCTGAACTAAAATCTAGTTCCGTTTTAGAATCTGGATGTGCTATATAATCTCCACCAATTATAGCTGTTCCTTTAAAGTTTTTACCATCTATATTAATACCACTTCCTAAAAACTTCACTGTTCCATAGTTTTCAACATTTTTTGAAGCTATATTAGAAGGCTTTATATCATTTTCATCAATTTCACCCATATAAATATCATTTCTATATCCTATAATAGATTTACTATGTAATTTTAATTCTCCATTAAGATTTACTGTCACTTTCTCTGCATGTATTTTATGAATCTCAAGAGTACCTTCTGTAACTGTACTTCCTCTTAAATAAGAGTTATTACCTGTTAGGTGAAGAGTTCCTTTTCCTAATTTATTTAAGCCTCCATTACCATAAATATCATTTTCAAAATATGAAGTTATTCCTTCTGGAACATTGGCATTAAACATATTATTTGAATTAGCTGAATGTTTATATTGAGATAATGTATTTACAAAAGAACCTGGACCT
Source organism: Fusobacterium sp. (assembly GCF_030528405.1). Lineage (GTDB taxonomy): Bacteria > Fusobacteriota > Fusobacteriia > Fusobacteriales > Fusobacteriaceae > Fusobacterium. The sequence goes on along the minus strand of NZ_JAUMYY010000013.1, from coordinate 27,564 downwards.
TTTAAAGCCCTCTCTGTATTTAACATTCCCCAACCATATTTATAATCTGGTTCTTGACCTACAAAAATATTTCTTCTATCTTCTCCCTTAATGTCAGAAGAAATTTCTGTTCTATCAGTTGTAGTGAATAGAGTTTGTCTAACTTGTTCATTAGTCATCCAAGGAAATTTTTCTGCAACTAAGGCTGCTGCTCTTGAAACCCTTGGCGCCGCATATGATGAACCATGAACTATTTTTGTTTCATATATAGTTTTAGCATTGGCAGAAATAGCCCACCACTTTGCAGCTCCAGGATATGCAAGATGACTTCTATAATGTATATTTAATTCTCCATTATCATTTTTTTCTTGTATTCCAACTGCAGTTATCCATCCTTTTTCTAACTCAGATCTAAATTTAGGTAATCCTGGGTTTAAAAAAGCATTCATTGGTTGTACTGTATTTCCACCTACACTTATTGTATTTCCATTTGCCCATACAAAGATAGTGTTATTATTTACCTCTTTTTCATAAAATTTTACTAATTCTTCTCCATCTTTTATAACTTCTTGTATATTTCCACTTTTTCCTGAAAGAGCAACTCTAAAATCACTTACTCCCATATCTGATTTAAAATTAATCATTTCACTTACTACTGCAAAAGATTGATTAAACACCTTTATTTTTTGATTTTCCATTTTTCCTATAATTTGTTCATAAAGTTCTTTAGTAGGTAGTGAAATTTCTCCTTCAGTTCCAGCTCTTCCTATTCCTGCAAGAATTGGCTTAAATTTTGCACCATTCTCCATTAAAGTAAAAAGAACTTCTTCTCCATGCTCACTATTGTTTCCACCAGTTTTAACAATTTCTAATTGAGGGTATTTTTTTCTTAACTCTGCTTCATGTCTAGAGAAATTTGAATCTAATACCGCTACTTTTTGAGTTGAACCATTTAGATGTCTACTATCTGTTGGAATAGCTTCAGTTGATTTACTTCTAGCTGCTAATAAAGCATTTTTAAATCCTTCTTCTCCTAATTTCTTACGAAGCTCCATAAAAGAGCCCTGCATAGGAATTTTTGGATCCAATGGAATAACATTTGGATTTCTAGGTTCTAAGTCATTATTATTAATATCTGGCATTCCCTTATTTCCTTCAGGAGCATTTGGTAATGCTGGATTATGTCCTTTATTTTGTTCATTTGGTACTGAGGCATTATCAGGCATATTCTTTTTAGGTACACTAGGCACTGACTGTTCTGGTCTTATTGGTAGATTAGTACTTCCACCGCCTCCACCACCTCCGCCTCCGCCACCACAAGCTGTGAAGACTAAGCATATAGCCGCTGCCAATATCATCTGTTCTTTTAATTTTCTTTTTTTATTTTTCATTTTATCTCCCTTTAATTACTTATAAGTCATATTCACTATAAAATTTTTAACCTGCAAATTATAGTATAGATTATATATAATTGCAAGAATTTATTTTTTATTTCTTTAACTTTGTTTTTTATTTGCTTTTATAATGTTTCATAATTGATTCTTTAATAAAAAATAGGACTTATATATTTTAACAATCAAGTTAATTTTAATAGTCCTATTTCTATTTTTACTAAAATCCTATTGTAATATTATCTATTAAACGTGTTGTTCCAAATTTAATTGCTAATGCTATGATAGATGGTCCTGTTATGTTCTCTACATCTTTAAGTGTTTCTCCATCAACAATTTTGATGTAGTCAATTGTACAATTCAATCTATCAAATAACTCTTTCATAGCTTCCTTAATAACTTTTGTATTTTTCTCTCCTTGTTCAATCATATTTTTTCCTAATTGAAGAGCTTTCGAAAGGGAAAGAGCATCGCTTCTCTGTTCAGATGAAAGGTATTTATTACGTGAACTTTTAGCTAGTCCATCATCTTCCCTAATAATAGGTAAAGCTATCACTTCAATGTCCAAATCAAAATCCTTAACCATACGCCGAATAATCATAAGCTGTTGAATATCTTTTTTTCCAAAATAAGCTCTATCTGCTTTTGTAATATTAAATAACTTAAGTACAACTGTGCAAACCCCTTTAAAATGACCTGGTCTTTGTGCTCCACATAAATTATCAGTTAAATTTTCTACATTCACATAGCTTGAATAATTTCTAGGATACATCTCTTCTACTGATGGAACAAAAAGAATATCCACTCCCTGTTCCAGACATTTTTCTTTATCATGTTCCAAATTTCTAGGATAAGCATCATAATCTTCATTAGGTCCAAACTGAATGGGATTAACAAAATCTGATACTATAACAATATCATTTTCTCCCCTAGCTTTTTTCATAAGTGCTTGATGACCTTCATGTAAATATCCCATTGTTGGAACAAGCCCTATACTTTTTCCTGACATCTTCTGCTCTTTCACAAATTGCTTTAGTTCTTTTAAATTATCTATTATTCTCATATTTTTTCCTTTCAGATAAATAAATTACTCTAATTATATAAATTTTTAAGTAAATTTATCTCTAATCTTTCGATGCTGTATTCTGTTCACCGTATAGTTTACACCATTCTTCTGCCTCTTGCTCACCTATATGGTAACTTTCCTTATCATTTGGAAATTCTCCTTTTTCAACTGCCTCAATAAAATTTTTAGTTGATGTTTTTATAACTTCTCCAACATTACCAAATACACGAACAAAAGATGGTGATTTATCTGAATAAGTACCAAAAGCATCATTAGATACAAGAACTTGTCCATCTGTAACATTTCCTGCTCCAATTCCTATTGTTGGACATTTTACTATTTCAGTTATTTTTTCAGCTACTTGCTTAGGTACACATTCAATTACAAGAGCAAATACACCTGCTTCATCTAAAAGCTTTGCCTCTTCAAGTAATCTTTGAGCATCCTCTGCTTTTTTTCCCTGAATAAGATACCCTCCCATTTGATTAACAGACTGAGGCGTAAGCCCAATATGACCAACTACAGGAATTTTTGCTCTTACAAGTGCATGCACAACATCTAAAATTTCACGTCCACCTTCTAACTTTACTGCCTGTGCATGGCCTTCTTGGATCAGACGTCCTGCATTTTTAACAGCTTCATTGACATCTCCATGGTATGAAAGATAAGGCATATCTCCAATTATAAGTGCATTTTTTGCCCCTCTTGCAACAGCTTTTATATGATGAATCATATCTTCCATAGTTACATAAATCGTATCATCATAGCCCAGTATAACATTTCCAAGTGAATCTCCAACTAAAATTGAATCAATTCCTGCTTCATCAATTAATTTTGCTGTTGAATAATCATAGGCTGTCATCATTGTAATTTTTTTCCCAGTCTCTTTAAATTTTTGAAAGCTCCTTGTTGTTATTTTTTTTCGCATAATTCCTCCCATCTATCTTTTTTATTTAATTATGTTCTTCATTTAAATCATCTTCTAAAAAAAGTTTTAATAAATCTTCAGAAATTGTTCTTCCATTTCCTCTGAGTAAATTTAATGTTTCTAAACCTAAACTCCTGTAAACTTTCTCTATATGTAAGTTATTTTTTAAATTTTTCAAATGATGTTTAATTGTTAACAAATCTCCTCGCTCAAGAGGTCCCGTTAGGGCATTGAATCCTTTTTCACTGATATTATTTACAGTTGAATTTAAAAGTGGCATTAAAAGCTGCTGAGCTTGCTTCGAATTTATACCAATATCTTTAAGTATCTGTTCTGATAAGCCATATAAAGTTACTAAATAATTAGATAAAATAACTGCTGCAATATGATAAAGTGCCTTATTATCTGTTGAAATTTTTATATATTCATTAGCATAAGTTTTTAGCAGTTCTTCAACAATTATTTCATACTCTCCCTGTCCTTCAACAGTAAAAACTGTATTTGCTAGCTGCTGAATTGCTATTTGTGAATCTGAAAAAGATTGTAAAGGATGAAAACTAAAAATTTTTGCCCCTCTATCAAAAAGTAATTGAAGTTCTGTCGAGGCTAAAGAACCAGACAAATGTGCAAAACTTTTATTAGATATATCCAAATCTAATTCTGCTATAGTATCTGCAACTTCTTTAATCTGACTGTCATTTGTTGAAATAAAAATTAACTCAGAACTTAGAACTAATTCTTCTAATTTGTTATATGCCTTTGTTTCAAGTTTTTCTGCTAGGTCTTTAGCATCATCAAAAAATTTTGAGTAGATTCCTTTTACACAATGTTTCTTTTTAAGGTAAAAAGAAAGAGCATGACAAACTTTGCCCGCTCCAATAAATCCAATATTCATTTTTCACCATCCCTATCTTACGAACCAAAGTAATATTTTCACTATTAAATTGTATTTTTTTATATTCTCCTTTGAGTATTTATAAACTATAATCTATGTACAACAGGGCTTATCTGATGTAAAATTAATATCTATTCTATGTATTTTTATGTTTTATAAAATTATTCTCATCATATCTAGCTCGTCTAGCTTTACATCTGTTTTTATTCTAACAAAAGAATTTGGATTCGCTGATTCCACTATTTCTTCTGGCCCTCTGTCTATTCTTATCATCTCAGGTATTATAAACTCCCTTACTTCTATACCAGGACTAACTATTTCAACTATTTGTCCAACATATAATTTATTTCTTATAGCTAAGATATACTCATTGTCACTTAGTTTTTGCTCTACTTTTGCAACCAGTTTATGTGTTTGACTATAAGAATTTCTATTATTATAATTTAATGATTCCACTCCAGCTTTACCATGATAAAAACCTTCAGTATATGATCTATTTGAAATTGATTCCAATTCTTCTCTCCATTTAGGATTGTATTCGTATTTTCCGCTGTAATAAGAATTAAGAGCATCTTTATATACCTTTACTGCGTTTGATACATAGTAAATTCCCTTCATTCTACCTTCGATTTTTAAAGAATCTACTCCTATATCTAAAATTTTATCTAAAATTTCTATAGTACATAAGTCTTTTGAATTAAATATATAAGTCCCATGTTCATCTTCAAAAACTGGAATAGTTTCTCCTGGTCTTGTTTCTTCAACTAAAGAATATTTCCATCTACAAGCTTGTGCACAATCCCCTCTATTAGCATCTCTTCCCGTCATATAATTGCTAAGTAAACATCTTCCAGAAATTGCCATACACATTGCGCCATGTACAAAAACTTCAAGCTCTATATCTGGAACTTTCTGCCTTATCTCTGCTATATTGGCAAGTGATATTTCTCTAGCTAATACAACTCTTTTTGCTCCCATATCCTTCCACATCTTAACTGATCTCCAGTTAGTATTACTTGCTTGTGTACTGATACTTATATTTAAATTAGAATTTTCCTTAACTACTTGAAATACTCCTAAATCTGCAACAATTACTCCATCCACTCCAATTTTTTCTAAAAACTTCACATAGTCTGGTAATTCTTCCAGCTCATCATTATGCGGAATTATATTAAGGGTTACATAAACTCTTCTTTCTCTTTCATGTGCATAGTTAACTGCTTCTGTCAATTCTTCATCTGAAAAATTATTGCTACCTGCCCTTAAGTTAAACATTTTTCCACCTAAAAATACGGCATCTGCTCCATAATGTATAGCCATTTTAAATTTTTCCATATTACCAGCAGGTGCCAGTAGTTCTACTTTTTTCAAAATATCATCCCTTCTAAAAATTTCTTTTCTATTTTACTTTATCTGTATAACTTGTAAATTTTGTAAATGCTTCTAGGAAATTAAGTTTAACAGTTCCTGTTGAACCATTTCTTTGTTTCCCTATAATAAGTTCGGTTATTCCTTTATTTTCAGTTTCTGGTATATAATATTCCTCTCTATATAAAAATGCAACTATATCTGCATCCTGCTCTATAGCTCCAGATTCTCTTAAATCTGAAAGCATTGGTCTTTTATCCATTCTGGACTCAACCGCTCTTGAAAGTTGTGAAAGAGCAACTATTGGAATATCTAACTCTCTAGCCAAACCTTTTAATGCCCTTGATATATCAGAAATTTCTTGCTGTCTATTTTCTCCGCCTCTTCCACTTCCTTTTATAAGTTGAAGATAGTCTATAACAATTAAATCAAGTTCTCCCCTACTTTTTAATTTTCTAGCTAGAGATCTTATTTCCAAAACTGTTACATTAGGAAGATCTCCTATAAAAATTTTAGTATTTGATAACCTTCCAGTTGCTATACCAATATTTTGCCATTCATCTTCATTTAAATAACCATTTCTTATGTTTTTCAAAGGCACTCCAGCCTCAATAGCTAAAAGCCTTTGATATAACTGTGAACTTGACATTTCTAAACTAAAAAATAAAACAGATTTGTTTTCTATCTTAGCCACATTTAAAAGTAAATTAAGAGAAAAAGCTGTTTTTCCCATTGCTGGTCTAGCTGCTAAGATTATAAGATCTGAATTATTTAAACCACTTGTCATATGATCTAGGTCGATAAAACCCGTACTTAAACCAACTGGTTTTCCTTTATTTTGGAAAACCTTTTCAAGTCTTCTTATTTCATCTAATGAGGCTGTTTTAATAGGTATGATTTCTTTTTTGCTAACTTTATTAGAAAGATTTAATACCAAAGATTCTGCTTCATCAACAACATCCTCAGAAGCTCTATCATCTTTATAAGCTATTTCAGTTATTTTAGTCCCTATACTTCCAAGTTTTCTAAGTACAGATTTCTCTTTGATAAGTTCCGCATATTCAATTAAATTATAAGAGCTTGTTATTTCCTCTGTAATTTCATTTAATGCATCTTCAATGGTAGTTCCTATAAATTTATTTATCTTTTTACTAACTTCATTAACTAGAATTGGATCTATGGTCTTTCCTTCTGAATAAATTTCCATCATAGCTCTAAAAATAGTAGAATATTCTTTTTTATAGAAATCTTCCTCTTTTAAAATTTCTATTATTTCACCAAAAAGATCAGTATTATAAAATATACCTCCTAACAGAGCTTTTTCAGCTTCTACACTGTATGGAATTTTTTTTAAATTTTCACTATCCATCTCTATTTCCTCTATTTTGCTAATATATTAACTTTTAGAATTGCTTTTATATCAGTAAATAACTTTATAGTTACCTCATCTGCACCTAAACCTTTAATATTTGCCTCTATTTTTTTCTTATCTATATCAAGCCCAAACTCATCTTTAATTACTGCCACAATTTCTTTATTAGTTATAGCACCAAATAGTTTCCCATTTTCTCCACATTTCGCAGCTATTGTAAGAGCTTTACTTTCTAAAATCTTTTTTATTTCTAATGACTTTTGTCTATCCTCCTCAAATTTCTTTTCTTCTTTTTTCTTTTTATTCTCTATTTTTTTTAATTCCTCTTCAGTAGCAAGAACTCCCTTTTTATTCTTTATTAAAAAATTATGGGCATATCCATCTGAAACCGTGATTATTTGTCCTTTTCTTCCTTGTCCTGCCACATCCTCTAATAAAATTACTTGTATTTTTGCCATTTATATACCTCCATTATCTTTTATCAAAAACTTGACTTTACTTTAAAAAATAGAAACAAAGTTATATTTTTATTGTTTCTACCTCAACTATATCAAAACTTGCTAAAGCTCCAAGCACAAAAACAGGCAGTGGATAAATTATAGCTAAGACTATACTCAAAGTATGTTTTAATAGATTAAACTTTATACCAACTTTAGTGCTCAATAAATATAGAGTTTTCACACCATACCATGTATAAATATACCTCACTATTGCTATTACATTTTCACTAAAAAACTCATTTAAAACAAGTCCAGAAACCTTATTTAATACTATTATTAACATAAATGGTACTAACCAATATGGTGATATTTTCCATACTTCATAAGTATTAGGTAATAAAGTTAGAAATAAAAATATATTAGCTATAAATAAATATGAAAAAATTGAGGATACAAGGTTTTTCCTTAATTGCAAAAATGTAGTATATAAATCTCTAACATCCATATTTAAAGTCAGTTCACTAGCTTTAAAAGCTTCTTCTACTATATTTTCTAAATAGAGTCTATTATAATAAATAATTGTAGTTATTATTAAAGTTGATATAAGCGACATTATAACTACTTTATCAAAAGTTTTTATCTTAGCCTTAATTCTTAATATTAAATAGAATAAAAATTCAGTTAAAAATGGATAAATTAAATATATTATCAATATCTTTATATTAATTATATAAAGAATTAAAGCAACTGATAAATTCACTATTAATCTGTATTTACTTCCAAATATATTCACTTTTTTTATTTTATAGTATGGTACTAAATATCCAAAAATTGGCATAAAAATTGATAAAATAAAATATGCCAATATAGTTAGCACTGATACTATTGGTGTTAAAATTGTCATTTAGCCCCCCTCAGCTAATATTTCCTTCAAAAAAATCTTTTACTTTCTTATGAAATTCTGAATCTCCTTGTCCTTGATTCATTTTTTTTCCAGTTAAAACATATTTTACAACTAGATTTTCTTCTTTAAAAAATTCCCTAATGATATTTAAAAATTCTTCCCCATATTCATTTGTTTCCATTTGCTCTTTTGCATAACTGTATTTATAATCATAGCATATTGTTAGTACATTATCCACAAGCGACTTTACTTCTGCATACATGAGAAATACTCTATAGGAAATTCTCCTCTTACTTGCTTCTACAAGTAAATTTTTCCAAGAACTTTTTATTTCATTTATGTCTATCTTTATTTTATCCGTGGAATTTATACCTGTATCCTCTTTAATTAAACTTTCTTTTTTTTCCACGACATATAGAGTTTTATTAGGATTTAACAAGTTTTTTCTATCTTCCATAGTTGATAAAATATCCGAAACAATTACATAACCTATTAGTTTTTTATTATCTTCAAATTTAAACTTTCCAATTATATCATAAATTATAGATATTATTTTAAATGCTAAGTCTGTTTCTATTTCTTTTTTTATCATAGAATTTTTTATATATTTCGCTAAGTCTTTAAAAAATAATTCTATATCAAAAGATTCTGCAGATAAAGTTTCTAATTCATTTATTATATCATATTCATTAGCTGTTAATAACTTATCTAAAAATTTTTTTATTCTTTCACTGGGTGTTAGACCTAATGTTTCTTCAGCTAACTTTAGATCTATCTGTTTTTCATTTGTACTTATAATTAATCTCTCTAATATTGATATGGAATCTCTCATACTGCCAGATGAATTTTCATGAATCAATGGAAAAACATCGTCTGTCATTTCAATTCCTTCTTCACTTAATATGAATTTTAATCTCTGTTTCATCTCATCTAAATCTAAACTTTTAAAATCATATCTCTGACACCGAGAAATTATAGTCGGTAAAATTTTTTCTAATTCAGTTGTTGCCAAAATAAAAATAACATGCGAAGGTGGCTCCTCCAAAGTTTTTAATAAAGCATTGAAAGCTTCCTTTGTAAGCATATGTGCCTCATCTATTATGTAAACCTTCTTTAAGCCTTCAACAGGTTGATAATTTATTTTTTCTTTTAAGGCTCTTATTTCATCTATGCTTCTATTTGATGCCGCATCTATCTCTATTAAATCAGAAAATCTTCCTTCATTCATAGAAATACAATTTTTACATTTATTACATGGCTCTCCATCTTCACCTAAATCTAGACAATTAACCCCTTTAGCAATAAGTCTTGCTGTTGTTGTTTTCCCTGTTCCTCTAGGTCCAGAAAAAAGATAGGCATGTGATGTAGATTTATTTTTTAGCGACAATTTAAGGCTCCTTACTATATCACTTTCTCCACTTATTTCAGTAAAACTTGATGGTCTATATTTTCTATAAAGTGTAATATGCATAATCTACTCCAAATCATAATTATTCATTTTAGTTCTAAGTGTATTTCTTGTTATACCTAAAATTTCAGCTGTCTCAACTTTCTTTCCATTTGTCATTTCCAAAATTTGCTTTATTAATTCTTTTTCAACCTTAGAAATAATTTCAAAATAATAATCTCCTTTCTTTTTAGAAGATTTTAGTTGTATTATTTCATTTCTTATTAAACTTTCAAGGGATATATTCTCATCTCTATCTTTAAAACCTAAAGCTTTTTCTCCCATAACATTTGGAGGCAAGTCTTCTATTAGAATACTTCCTCCTCTACACATAGCTACGGCTGATTTTATTGCATTTTTTAATTCATTGACATTACCTGGCCAATCATATCTCATTATCTTTTTTAATGCCGCCTTACTTATACCTTTTACATTCTTATTAAGCTCCATATTACATTCAGCTATATAATGATCAATTATAAAAGGTATATCTTCTTTTCTATCTCTAAGATTAGGTATATTAATTTCTAAAACTTTTAATTTTCTATAAAGTTCATCTATAAATAATCCCTTGTTTATTAAATCTTCTAAGTTTACACTTGTACTAGCTATTATCCTAACAAAAGCATTTATAGGTTCTGCTCCACCTAATCTAAAAAATTTATTTTCTTCTAGTAAAAATAGTATTTTAGATTGCATATCCAGACTTAAAGATTCTATATTAGCTAGATGAAGTATACCTCCTTCAGCCTTTTCTAACTCTCCAAATTGGCTGAAAACTGCTCCTTCAAAGGAACCCTTTTCATAACCAAATAATTTTCTCTCTAAAAGTCCTGATCTATAAGAATTACAATTTACACTTATAAGAGGTTTATCATGAGATGAGCTAAATTGATGTATTGCAGATGCCACACTTGTTTTTCCTGTTCCTCTTTCTCCAGTCACTAAAACTGGAACACCATTATTTGCAACCTTTCCAATAACCTTATATAAATTTATCATACTTTTAGTTCTACCTATAAGTTTCTGACCTGTGCTTTTTGTTTTATCAACTCTCTCAGCCATGACTTTATAATCTTTAAAAGATTTTTCAACTATTTTTACAATATTTTCTGGTGTTTCAGGTTTTAATATGTAGTCATAGGCCCCTGCCTTTATACTTCCTGCTATAATTTTTAAATTGGAAGTTTCCCCTAATACTATTACTACAACTCTTTTTTGAAATTCAATTATTTTTGATATTAAATTTATTAAAACATCTTCTTTTGAATTTTTTTCATCTACTAATACTACTTCATATTTTTTAGATTTTATTGCATCCATAAAATCTACAACATTATCTACAAATGTAAGTTCATTTTCAAAATTATTTTCAAATTCAAGCTTTAATTCGTTATCTAGTCTAAGTCCTAGTAATAACATAATTTTCACTCCCTCTTATTTAAAATCAAATTCATAATCTAATTTAAAAACTCCCGCTATTATTTTATTATTTTTTTTCATCTTTAAATTCCAACTTCCTATAACCTTCTCTACTGCTAAGTCTATTTCTGGAACTCCACTTCCTTTTTCTATTGAATATGAAAGTATTGTTCCTGCTTGATCAACTTCTATTTTTATAATCATATTTCCTGTCTTACCTTGTATCTTTGCTTTATCAGGAAAACTTGGATTTTTATTAGACTTCGACCAAAGTATAAAAATTTCATCTCCATTTGAAGTCCCACTTATATCACCAGAAACTAAACCATTAGAATTTTCACTTATACTTACTTTTCTGTCTACATTCTCAAAATTCCCATCATTAGGATTAAAACTTTTATCTTTTTGTATTAGATTTTTAGTAGCTGGTTTTGAATCTGAAATAGATTTTTTTAAGTCTTTTAAAGATGGCTTTTCTTTTTTCACTTCTTCTACTGCTGCTACTGTCTTTTCAGCTTTTTCATCTATATTTTTTTCAATAACTTTTTGTTCATTTTTTTCCTTTGTTTTGTTAACTTCCTCTGTTACTGTGTCTTCTTTTTTTTCTTCTACTTTAGTTGCTTCTAAATCTTTTTTAAATGCATCTCTATTTTCTTCACCTTTAAATGCTGTCGTTTCCTTTGTATCTAAAGATACTAAACCCACTTTTATAGCCTGTATATCTTTTACATTTATAAAAGGTTTATAAGTTAAAAAGAAAAGTAATAATAAATTTATGATAACTGACAATAACCATGCCACTATATCTCTTTTTTCCACCTGTAATCACCTATCTTTTTATAACTGTATCTATATTTATGGCTTCTGCTCCTGCTTCTTTAACAAGTCCCATTATTTCAACAACGTATCCATAGTCTATTGACTTATCGGCTGATATTATGACGGATCTATTTTCAGACTCTTTTAATTTTTCAGATAGAACTTTAATAAAATTTTTTTCATTGATTTGTTCCTGCTTATTCTTTGAATCCAAATTATATTTCAAATACATATTCTTTTCTTTATCTATCAAAAGCTGTATTTCCTTTATTGATTTAACTACTTTTTTAGCACTTGTTTTAGGCAACTCTATTTTAAATGCTGTACTTTCATCAAATGTTGTCGCCAACATAAAAAATATAAGTAGAAGAAATACAACATCTATAAGTGGAGTCATTTCTAATATAAGCCCAGCTCCATTTCTTCTTTTTACTCTTTCTAATTTCATGATATCACCTAATCTCTGAAACTATTTAATAGTTCTGTGCATGTCTTCTCTATATCACTTATTATTAAATCAATTTTTTTATTAAAGTAATTATAAATTATCATACAAGGTATGGCTACCATAAGACCTCCTGCTGTGGTGTAGAGTGCCTCAGATATTCCCAAAGCTAAAATTCCAGCATCCCCTGTACCATGAATTGATATTGATTGAAAAGCTTTTATCATACCAGTAACTGTTCCTAAAAGACCTATCAAAGGACTTGTGTGTGCAACCATAGAAATAAGCCACATATTTCTTTCCAAATGCTTTATTTGTTCTATAGCTTTTTCTTTTCCCTTTTCCTCAAGTGATGATAAACTTTCTTTATTTTCCTTATAACCATAAACAAGTATTTCTTTCAAAACATTAGAAGTCGAAGATTTATTAGTATTAAAAAATACTATAGCCTCTTTTACTTCTCCTTTATTTAATAATAATTTCACTTCTGAAGGTAATTTTGAGTAGTTATTTCTCTCTCTTAACATAAAATAGAAAAATCTCTCCAATATAGCATACAATCCTAATACACCAAAAAATAGAATTACATACATCAATACTCCACCAGCTTTTAATATGTCCATATTTATTTTTCTCCTTTATTTTTATAGTGCTATTATTAAAGCAACTACTCCTAAGCCACCTAAAATATATTTTAAATATGATTTATTTTCAACTCCCTGAGATAATTCTTCCTCCAGAGCCGCTTTATTTGTCTGTTGTACCTTTACTTTGTCTTCCTTTTCTTTAAAGTTTTCTCCCGAAATTTCAACTGAAGATGATTCTAAATTTTGATTTTTTAATAAAAGTTCCTCTGTATCTATCTCTTTCACATCTAACTGCTGCTTATTAGTTCCTATTACCTCTTTACTGATAGTTGGATCAGCATAGATAGCCAATGTTGTTGACATAAATAATATTGTTAATATTTTTTTCATTTTTCCTCCTTCTAAAAATATGCTTCAAATTTCTCCGCCTTCTTAGCATTTAGCTTTTTTAATTCATCCAGATATTTTTTTGCCTCTGTGTTATTTTCTTCCAACAGTCTATAATAGATAAGTTTTTCTAAAGTATATTCCCTAAGTTCTTTGTTATCCTTCACCTTATATAGCCTGAAGAATAATTTTTTTGCCTCTGTATTATTTTCTTGTTTATCATATATTTCAGCAGCTCTAACTAAAGAATCTACTTCATATTTTCCCTTGTATTTATCATAAACTTTTTTATAATTAATAAGTGCATCTTTGTGATTTTTCTCTTTTTCATATATGAGAGCCAGCCTATAAATTATATATTCTTCTTCAGCATTTTTATCAAACTTTAAAAGATCCAGATAATATTTTTTAGCTTTAGAATTATCTTTTTTGTCATACCAATAATCTCCCAAACCTTTATTTGCATATGATTTGTACTTAGATGAGTTTAAAAGTTTTTCATACTCTTTTATTAATTTATTATCCTTTTTAGTAAGATAATACTTAGAGTAATAATATGCCCGTTCTTCAGAATCACTTATTTCATCTATATATTTTTCAATATCCTTATAGTCTTTATTTTTTAATTTTAAATTAACTATTCTTATATTGTTATTATCTTGCGGCTCCTCCTCACCAGCTGTATTTTTTATTTCATTTAATGCTTCTATTGCTTTTTCTGTTTCATTATTTTCAGAATAATAATTTGCAGATAAATTCAAAAGAGAATTTTTCATACTACTCTCTGGGTATTTTGCTAAAAATTTATCTTTTTCTTTTTCAAATTCATTTTTTTTATCTTGAATTTTTAAAATACTTATATATCTATAATAAGCTTGTTCACCATAAAAAGTCTCATCATAATTTTCAAAAATTTCCTTGTATTTATCTTTAGCTAGGTCATAATCTTTTTGGTTATAATAACTATCTGCTATCTGATATTTTCCATATACTTCATAGGCATTTTCTTCTGTTATTTTCTTGTAATAGCCTCTTGCTTCCTCATATTTACCTAACCTAAAATAACTCAGTCCCACTTTATCTAAAAGTTCTATGTATATAGAAGTTTCCTTTTCTTTATTAATTTTCTCTAAGTAAACTTCACCTACAGATATAGCTTCTTCATACTTCCTCCAAAGGAAAAAGTTTCTAACTCTATTCAAGGCTATTCTATTATCTAAATTTAAGTCATTTGCAATGTTTTTAGCTTTTTGTAGATATGATTCTGCCTCCTCATATTTCCCTAATCCAATTGCAGAAATTCCTTTCAAATAGCTATGTCTATCTTCTTCAGTAACGAGAGATAAATATCTTTCCATCTCATCATATTTTTGCTGTTCTAATAGTGTTGAAACAAGGCTAGATAAAATCTCTAAATTAAAATAGCTGTCTAAATATTCCTTATATATCTCTTCTGCTCTTTCTAAATTTCCAGTTTTAAAGTATGCATCTCCTGTATACAAATACACGTCTTTTTTAAATTCAGTATCATTTGAAAATAACTTTTTATATTGTGCAAATCTATTTCCTAAGTCTTCCATATCTAAAATTTGACTATCTAAAAGTATTACTCTAAATAAGTTTTCTTTTTTTGCTGAAATCGCAAAAAGCCTTCCATAGTAGTCTTTCGCAAGCTTATAATCCCCCATTTGATAAGCTGAGTTTGCAATTATTCTAATTATATTGTCTGTATCAGTTTGAGTTACTACCACTCTTCTTATTACATCTCTATTATCTATTATTTCTTTAAAGTTCTTTAATTTATAATTTATTGCAAAAATATGATATATGGATTGATTATAGTAATCCGTATTTTTTAGTGATTCGAACTTTTTTAGTGCTTCACTATAATTCTCTAACTTATATAAAGAATAAGCCTGCCCATATATAAGTCTTGGATTAGATAAATCATTGCTCTTTTGATAACTTGCAAGAGCATCTCTATATTTTTCCTTAGTTACATATAAATCTCCCATCATTATCATGGCCGTATTATAAGCTTCTGTTCCTTGTATTTTTTGTAAATAATAATTTAATTTCTGTTCATCTTTTTTATTTGCATATATCTCTATTAAAGTTAAAATTGCTTTTTTACTATAATCTCCTGCTGAATTAAAACCTAGGTTAACTATTTTATCAAAATAATTTATAGACTCATCTATTCTATTATTTTTATAAAGTGAGGATGCTTTCAAATAATCAATAACAACTGTATTTTTATTTGGATTTTTCCTTGTATATTCTTCTAATAATTTAAAAGAACTTTCATATTTTTTAGCATTATAATGAGCTATTCCTAAATTTAAAAGTGCTTCATCGTAGTTTTCTGACTTAGCATTAACTATTGCTGAAAATATCTCTATAGCCTCTGAATTATAATCATTACTTAGTAAATCAAGTCCAATTTCATATCTTGTCTTTTCATAAATTTTTTTACTTTCTATGTTTTTTAAGTAAAATTCATACTTTTCTTTTTCGCCCAAAGCAGCATAAGCTCTTGCTAAATAATAAGCATATTCGTCTTTTAAAGATTTTTTACTTTCATTTACATATAATTTTTTAAAAGTATCTATAGTCTTTTCATAATTCTTATTAAGAAAATATACCTTACCTATTTTATCTAACATACTGCTGTAGTACTTTGAATTTGGATATTTTTGAAGATATTTTTCAGATTCCTCAAGTGCCTGAGAGAAATTTTTCTCTCTATATAGATTATCTATTCTTTTAAAATAATCCATATCATCTGCAAAAATTACCAATGTCTTTGTAAGCAAAATAATACCTATTATTCTTTTTATTTTCATAACAATCTCCTAAAAACTTAAAGCAACAAAATTGAGTTTATATTAATATAATGTAAAATAAGTAATTCCGTTGGTAAAAGTGTCAATTTTTTATCATTTTTTTCTTTTTTAACTTTTTTAATACATTTTTATTGATTTTTTTTAACTTTCTTTTTATCATTTTTTCAAAAACTTTTTGTAAATTTATATATACCAAGCTATTTAATTTCTTTTTTTCTAAAATTTTCTCTTGAAACTCTATTTTAAAATTATACCATACTTGTCCTCTTATTACAATTTTAGATAAAAATTTTATCAATTTTATTCTTTTTTTATGATTAATATTTTACTCTATTTTATTATAAAAAAATATGTCCTTATATTAAATTTTGCATTTAATATCTTAGACATATTTTTTTATAATTTAGTTATACTATTCTTTTTTAATTATTTTATTCTCTAAGTGCTAAAGGCATTAAGATATACAAGTAGTCATCTCTGTCTTTCTCATATACTTTCACTGAAGAATTTGAGAGCATAAATTCTATTTCAATTTCTTTTTCTTTAGAAATATTTTGTATAAAATCTAATAGAAATTTAACATTTAAAGATATTTTTAAATCCTCTCCCATAAAATTTACAGGAACTTCCTCATTAATCTTTGCAATATCATTTAAAGCACTTATACTCATTTTATTGTTTTCAAATTTATAGGTAGTAGCATATTTAGATTCAAAATTTGATCTAGAAAATATGCTAACTCTCTTTAATATACTCGTAAATTTTTCTACAGCTATAGTCATTTTCTTATCATAACTACTATTTGTGAGAATTTTTATATAGTCTGGAAATCTAAGCTCTATCAACTTTGTAACAATAGTTATATCTCTATAGACAAAATAAAGATGTGAGTAATCCTGGTATACTTTTATACTGTCATTATCTGAACCCTTTAAAATTTTTATTATAGAATTTACAGCATCAGCTGGAACACTAACTGAAAAATTTTCTATATCCCTAGACATAGCCTTCTTTAAAAATGCCAGTCTATATGTATTAGTTGCAACAAAATGTAGATGCTTTAATACACTGTCTATTCTTATACAATTCATAGCAATATTATCAGCTGTATCAGCTGCAAATACAATTTTTTCAAAAATATCAACTAGTTCGTTACTAGGTAGCTCAAACTTGAAATTACTGTCATCTAAATTTATTTCATCAAAACTATTAGGATAATCTTCAGCTGAAAAAACAGCAAATTCTGTAACAGAATCTTCACTTTCTATAAATAAATTATTTCCTTTTTCAACTCTTAAACTTATAATTTCATCCTTAATTTCTTTCAAATATTCGTCAATTATTCCATAATGAAATGCAATTTCACCAGCTTCAATAACTTCCTCTATAGCTATAAAAGTCTTTATTGTATTTTCTAAATTTGTTCCACAAAAATTTAGTTTTCCATCTTTTACTTTTATATAAACACATGAAAGGATAGGCTTTATTTTATTTTCTTTTATAGCTTTTTCAACTACTCTCATGGCAGATAAAAAATTTTGTCTATTAACTCTAATATGCATAAAATCCTCCTATTTTATTTGAACTTAAATTTTGTTTCTGTTCCTTTAAAAAGTCTTTCTATATTGGACTTATGTCTGTAAATTACAAAAAGCCCTATTATTAAGGAAAGTACAAACAAGTAAATATTATTACTCCTATCCATTATAAATACTAATATTGGTAAAGAGCCTGCCGCTACTACTGATGCAAGTGAAACATAGCGAAACATTAAAAATACTGTTACAAATATCAAACTCAATATTAATACTACATAAGGTGTCAGAAATAAAAATACTCCTAAACTTGTAGCAACTCCTTTACCACCTTTAAATTTTATAAAGCAGGAATAAGTGTGAGCTAAAATAGTAACCATAGCTAAAACAAGAATTTGAAATTGGCTTTCAATATATTTTGAGGCAATCAAAAGAGGTATAAAGCCTTTCAATGCATCAGCTATTAAGACAGCTACTCCAATCTTTGCTCCTAAAATTCTATAGCAATTAGTAGCTCCACTGTTTCTACTACCATAATCCCTTACATCTATATTTTTTAAAAGTTTTCCTATCCATACTCCACTTGGTATAGCTCCAATAAAATAACATAAAATAAGCATTATTACAAAATTCATATATCCTCCTACTTTTAATAGTACTTAGGTTATAAAATATCTAAGTCTTTATTTTTGTTATTTTTATATTATATAATTTTTATTCGAATAATAAAAGGAGATTTTTTATCTCCTTCTAATAATTTAAATTATTTGATATTTATTTTTTTCTTCATCAAATTTTTCTATATTTAAAATTTCAACTTCCTCAATTTTTCCACAGACATTTACTTTTATTTTTTCTTTTCCCTTAAGCTTGGAATATCTTGAAAATAATTTTTTAGCAAAGTCCCTCTCCACTTCATCTAGATTAACATTGCTCATCATTCTTGGCCCTGGAGTTTCCGCACCATATAAAAAGAAAGTTCCTTTTCTATTATCTGTAAATTCCTTTATTTTTAAATTTGATTCATGATTTCTACCCACAAATAAATACCTTCCTTCTCCAAATCTAAAAAATCTTGCTTCCCTTAAAAGATAAAACATATAGGAATTTTCTTCAACTAAAAGAGCATCTTTTTCTACAATTCTAAGTCTATCTGAGTAAGCTGGATCAGTTAATAAACATCCCCCACCAGGACTTGGATACTCAACTATTCCATACTTTTCCATAAGTTCCATTTGTCTTTGTCTTGACCTACCCTGAATATCAAGGAGTTTTTCTCTATCAATCCATCCCTCTATTTCAGCTTTACTAGCCGGTAAAAGCTTTGCAGAGAGTGGCCTTAAAACTAAATCATGCATTCCTGATAAAAGCTTTACTTTTTCTAATGCCTGTGAATTTTGTGACATGGGTCTTTGCCCTAAAACTTCACCTGATATTACAAATTTTGCATCATATTCCTCCATGAGCTCACCTGCAATTTTAAACATTAGTGAATGACAATCTATACATGGGTTCATATTCTTACCATAACCATAGACTGGGGCTTGAAGCACTGATGTATGCCTTTTTTTAAAATCTATATATTCAAGCCTTACTCCTAGTTGCTTTGCCATATTTTCAGCTTTCTCATTTTTTCCTCCAAAAAAATGAGAAACAAAATTTAAAGCAATCACTTCTATTCCCTGTTCTTGAACTATTTTTATAGCTAAGGCACTATCTAAGCCTCCAGAAAATAAAGCTAAGGCTTTTATTTTTTTTGTTTCCAAATTTAATTTTCCCCTCTTTCTAAATATATCAATTTCTTTTCTCTTTTCCTAGGTCCTTCATAATACACTTTCATATTTTCTGGTACTATAGTATAAACATTTTTTGCTATTTGTGCGAAACTGGCATTTTTTACTTCCATAGCTCCTGCTAAAAAGTCAAGTATCCTCTGTGCTGTATTCTGGTTTAAATTTTCCAAATTAATTGTTATCATTTTTTCTAAGTTTATATATTTAGCAATTTTTTTGCAGTCTTCAAATTGCTTTGGATCTATAAATACTGTACTGAAGTTCCCCTCTTGTTCAATATCATTCTCCTCTGGTATTTCCTCTTCTTTAATTTTTCTTGAAAAAAGAGATCTTTTGGGAGCTTTTTTTACTTCCTCAATTATTTCCTCTTCATATTCTTCTTCATATTCTTCATTTTCATCAATTTCATCATCTATAGAATTTATTCCGACTAACTCTTTTACATCTTTAAACATTCTCTTTAATCCCATTTTTACCTCCTACTTTAATAAATTAGATCCTATTCTTATTATAGTGCTTCCTTCCTCTAAAGCTATTCTATAATCTCCCGACATACCCATTGATAGCTCTGTTAGCTTTCCTCCAAAATGTTCTTTATTCAATATATTTTTTAGTTCTACTAAATGTGAGAAAACTTTTCTTGTTATTTCTGAGCTAACATTTAAAGGTGCCATAGTCATAAGCCCTTTTATATTTATATTTTTTAAAGCTTTCAATTCTTTTAAATCAAATAAAAGCTCTTCAAAGGAGTAGCCTTGTTTACTTTCTTCACCATGAATATTTACTTCCAATAAGACATCTACAATCCTATTTATTTGGCTAGCTTTCTTATCTATTTCTTGAGCTAAAGAAATTTTATTTACAGAATGTATAAGGCTGACATCATTAATTATATACTTAATTTTATTTTTTTGTAAATTTCCTATAAAGTGCCATTCTACATCTATGTTTTTATCTTTAAAATAATTTATCTTTTCTCTTATAAGTTGTGCCTTATTTTCTCCTAATGAATTTTGACCAAGCTTTATAACTTCTTCAATTTTATCTGTATCCATATATTTAGTAACTGCTACTAATTTTACTCTTTCAGGATATGGCGAATATTTTTTTATATCTTCTAAGATTTCATCAATATTTTCTTTTATGGTCATTACTCTTCTCCTGTCAAAACTTATTAAACTATTACCTATATAAAATTAGATATGAAATCATTAAAAAACATTAAAGCTTTTTTAGTCATAATATAAAAATCTCCATTCTTTTTAAGATAGCCTTCCTCTTCCATATCTTGAAAAATTTTTCTATTTTTTTCCGTGGCCTGCATTTTTTTCCCTAAGATTCTAAATCCAACTAAATATCCATATTCATCTATTTCATCCTGACTTAAAATTTCTTTTTCTTCCATTGGAAATTCAATAAGATCTAATTTTTTATAATATTTATTAAAATTACTATAATTTTTATATCTTATATTTTCTAAATAACCTGCTGCTGCAAGCCCTAAACCTAAATAATTTTTATTTTCCCAATATATCATATTATGCCTTGATTCTAAACCAGGCTTAGAAAAATTAGAAATTTCATAATGTTTATATCCATTTTTCTCTGCAAGCTCTATTATTTTTTCATACATTTGAGCTTCCAGTTCATTTTCTGTTTCCTTTAGTTTACCAATAATTAATTCCTTATAAAATTCTGTTCCTTCTTCCCAAATAAGTGAATAAATAGAAAAATGCTCAGTTTTTAAAGAGAACAACTTATTCAAGTCCCTTTCCAAGTCTTCTAAAGTTTGTGCAGGTAAAGAAAACATCAGATCTATACTTATATTTTCAAAGCCAACTTCTCTGGCATCACAATATATTTTTTCTGCCTCACTACTACTGTGTACTCTTCCTAATTTTTTTAAAAATTTATTATTAAAAGTTTGTACACCTATACTAAGTCTGTTTATTCCTAGCTCTTTATATTTTTTTAATTTTTCCTTATTTACTGTCTTAGGATTAACTTCTATTGTTATCTCTGTATTTGTATCATAATTAAAATTAGCTAGTATTCTTTTCAATTCATCAATTGAAAGGAGAGACGGTGTCCCTCCTCCAAAATAAATTGTATCTTGCTTTACTGTTAAATCATATTTTTTTTTATAAAGCTCTATTTCTTTTAATAAATAATTTACATATTTCAAACTCAAATTTTCTGCAAATTTGAAAGAAGTAAAATCACAATAATTACATTTTTTTTCACAAAATGGTATATGAACATATGTATTATAAACTTTCAACATATTTTTTAAATCCATCTACTACTTTTTCTAATTTTTTTTCTGCAATCTTCTTGTCGGCATCTACAACTGAGATATAATATTTTATTTTAGGTTCTGTTCCTGAAGGTCTAACAGTTAAATAAGTTTCATCTTCCAAAATTAATTGCACGACATCAGATTTAGGTAAACCGTTTACATTTTGGTCAAAGTCCAAGTATTTTCTTACTTTTATCCCAACAATTTCTTTATGTTCAACTTCTCTAAGTCTTCTCATTATTCTTGAAATCTCATCTAAACCATCTTTTCCACCTTTAGTTACTGGTATTGTTTTTTCAAGACGCCAACCATATTTTTCATATATTCTTATAAGTTCTCTATACAAACTGGAAGCTTTACTATCATAGAATGCTGCCATTTCAGCTATTAGCATACTTGATACTACAGCATCTTTATCTCTCACATGAGTTCCTATCAAATAACCTATTGATTCTTCAAAACTAAATAAAAATGTCCCATCCAATTCTTTATTTTCAAATTGTCTTATTTTTTCTCCCATGTATTTAAAACCTGTTAATGTTCTGAAAGTTCTAAGCCCATTTTTTTCTACTATAGTATCAAAAAGAGGGGTAGAAACTATTGTTGTTATCATAGTTCCATTAGCTGGAATATTTTTCTTATAATTTACAATATATTCAGCTATTAATATTCCTATTTGGTTGCCATTTGGTATAAACCAATTTTTATTCTCATCTAAGATTGCTATTCCAACTCTATCTCCATCAGGGTCATTAGCTATACAAAGCTTAGCACCTGTTTTATCTGCAAGTTCCATAGATAATTTAAAAACAGAAGTATCTTCTGGATTAGCATAGCTACATGTTGGGAAATTGCCATCGGGATGGATTTGTTCTTTAACAACCTCCACACTCTCAAAACCCATTTCTTTTAAAACCCTTGTTACTGGTCTTCCAGCTGTTCCATGAAGAGGCGAATATACAATTTTAAATTTTTCTTTGTTTGGAATATCTATATTTATAGCATTCTTCTTAACTTCTTCTATATACCTCTCATCAACTTTTTCACCTATGTACTCAATCAATTTTTTCTCCAAAGCTTCATTGAAATCCATTTTTTTTATATCTGTAAATATATCTACATTATTTACTGATTCCACTATGCCTTTAGCTTGAGGATCAACTATCTGTGCTCCGTCTTCCCAGTAAACCTTATAGCCATTATATTCCTTCGGATTATGAGAGGCTGTTATCATTATTCCTGCTTGTGCTTTAAGCTCTCTTGTGGCAAAAGATAATTCAGGAGTAGTTCTAAGACTTTTAAATAAGTATACTTTTATTCCATTTCCCGCTAAGACCATAGCTGTATTTCTTGCATTATCTTCAGAATCCAACCTACAGTCATAGGCTATAGCAACTCCTTTTTCTTTACCAATTTCAGCTGTAGAATTTATAATATAGTTAGCCAATCCTTGTGTCGCCTTCCAAATATTATATCTATTCATTCTATTCTTACCAATTCCTCTGATCCCTCGCATTCCTGCTGTTCCAAAACTTAAATTGGTATAAAATCTACTTTCTATTTCTTTGATATCATTTTCTATACTTCTCAATTCCTCTTTTTCTTCTTCAGTAAGGAGATCTGAATTTAGCCATTTATTGTACTCAGCCATTATCATAGCCTACACCTTCCTTGTTAAAATATTCCTGACAATACGTTTACCAACTCTTCTTCTAAAACTGGCACTGCATCTTCAAATTTTAAGTTTACTTTATTAGCTATACTTAAAACTCTTGTTGAATATTTATCAACATTAGTCGATTCACTAGAAGTTGAAGTTCTTGCTCCAGATGTACCTTGTTTTACAACATTTTTTGTAGTAACACTAACTGTTTTCCCTGTTTTTTCTGTTATTAAGATATCTGTAACCATAGCATAGTTTATATCTTTAACTAATGCATCAGCAATTGTTGAAATTGTAGCTGCTGCAAGTCCCCAACCAACTGCTGTATAAATTCCTCCTGATCTTGTTCCTCCAAGAGCTGCTCCAATTCCTCCAGCTAAAACTACATTAGAAAATGTATCAGGACTAACCTCTCTTAAATCAACTTTATCCACTTTTAAAATATTTGCTTGTAGCCAATATCTTGCCATTGAAGGATCACCAACAACTCTATATCCTTTTTCTTGCATTTTACTTATTATTCTATTTTCTATTGTTAAATTTTTACCAGAAGTATTTCTTATTTGTAAAAATACAGTCTTATCCCCTGCAACTGGATCTAACCAAATTGTATCTGACATCTTTGTCTGAACGTCTAAATTTCTCTTAGAAATTGTAGTGTGTAATGCACTACAAGATGTAATTGTAAATACTATTATTAATAAAACTAAAGATTTTAAATATTTTTTGAAATTCATAAAATTCACTTCCTTTTAATTTTAATTTTTTTTATTTTACCATATTTTTAAGTATTTTAAAAACGAATTATTTTTATTTTTATCTCTATATGGTATAATTCAAAGGAAAATTATTGAAAATTTGGAGGTAAAAAATTGCAAAATTTAACTTCTTTAAAAAATAGAAAATTAGGACTTCCTCCTGGCAGCATTGTATATACTGGTGAACCAGATAATGAAATTGTTAATATTACTGTTATTTATTATCAAAAAAATTTTTATAAAAAGGAAATCTTTACTGAAAATGATGAACTAATTTTAGACTTAGATTTTGATGGATATATTTGGATAAATATAGATGGCATCCATAATACTGAACTTATTAAAGAAATTGGGAGAATTTTTAATATTGATAATCTAGCCTTGGAAGATATTGTTAACCCTGATCAACGAGTAAAAATAGATGATAGAGGAACTTATATACAAATTGTCTTAAAAATGTTATCTTTGGAATTGCTTACCAAAGAAATTAACTATGAACAGGTTTCAATTATTTTAAAAGAAAATATTTTAATCACCTTCCAGGAAACTGCTTTTGATATTTTTGATGATGTGAGGTACAGAATAAAAAACCCAAAAAATAGATTTGGAACCTATGATAGTAGTTATCTTAGTTATATGCTTATTGATACAATAGTTGATCATTATTTATTAATTTTAGATGAAATTGAATTTGAAATTGATGATATTGAAACAAAAATTATTCATAATTCTAACCGTGAAGACCTAGAAAATATTATTTCTTTAAAACAAAATGTATCTCTTTTGAAAAGATTTATCTCTCCAATAAGAGAACTTGTAGCTAAATTACAAACTCGTAATTTATTACATTATTTTCCAGAAGAAATGAAATACTATCTAGGTGACTTAAACGATCATAGTATAATTGCATTTGATACTGTTGAAATGCTTAACAATAGAGTAACCGATCTTATTCAGCTTTATCATTCCACTCTGAGTAATACTATGAATGAAGTTATGAAAACCTTAGCCATAATATCTACAATTTTTATGCCACTTACATTTCTATCAGGACTCTATGGTATGAACTTTAAATTTATGCCTGAACTCAATTGGAGATATGGCTATTTTTTAGTTTTGAGTACAATGTTTACTCTAGTTATCTGTATGATAATCTATTTTAAAAAAAGAAAATGGTTTTAATAAAATTTAAATAAAAAACTGCACTCTTCTCTTATCCTTTAAGAACTACAGTGCAGTTTATTTTTATATTTGCTTTTTAACAACAAGTAGCCTAATAGAAATTTTAGGCTACCTATAAAAAATTAATTCATATTTACTTCTCAGGGTTATAATTAAACTTTTTATCTTTATCTATTATTTCTTTAATAATAATTTTTGTATTTTCAACAGGATTACCATTTTCATTTCTAACCTCCAAAATACTTATTTATTCATATTTCTCTTTTTCCACTCTCTATACTCTTCTATTGTTCCTTCAAATAAATCTTCTCTTGTATTTTGATTTAGAGCATCTAAAAAATTATTTATCTTATATACATATACATATCTTTTAATTAATAAGGGAGGAATATTTAAAATTGTTCCATTTTTAAATTTTATATTTCCTATTTCAAGAATGAAATTATCAGAATCTATTATTATCCCATTATCATAAACTGGGTAAATTGTATTATATTTTGAATCTATATTTATAATATATTCTTTCTTATTAGAAATTATTTTTATTGTTTTTGGAGTTTCTTTTATATTATTTTTTTCGTCTTTACTGCTAATACTTACTCTTGTTAAAGGACTTTTCTCTTTTTTTGAAGTATCCATTATTGTTGTGCCAATATCAATCTTATTATAAACCTCATTTTCTTTTTTAGTTGTTACTTTATATCCATAAGATGTGTTTATTTGAATTGTTTTACATCCTGTAATGCTAAATATTATTATAAATAAAAATATTATTTTTTTCATTTTTTACCTCCTTGAGAGTTGTAATTAAATCTCTTATTTCTATCAATCACTTCTTCTATAACAATTGTAATATTAGGAACAGTTTTTCCATTCTTATCAGTCTTTCTTTCATAAATTCCATCAGGTTTTCTTATATAATCTTTAAGGTTATAATTAGCAACAGGGTGTGTTTCCCAATTTGTATTAGGTTTATGCCCCCACATACCTGGCACAATATCTTTTTTGTTTACTAATTTTTCTAACTTTATTTTATTATCTTCCCCTTTCATTTTGCTTATTTCTTCAAATTTTCCTTCCAAGTCTTTATACATTCCTGGAGTTATTGCTAAACCTACTAATAAAGTATTTTTTACATTATCTTTTAGCAATAACTTCCCTTCCTCTGTCTTATATAATGAATCTATTGCTGCTTTATACTTTATTGTTCCTTGACTATGTGCTATAAAGTTCTTCATTAAATCTGGTCTTTTTATAAATATTTCCTTTACATCATTTCCTGCCCAATTTAATCCAATTTTATTTCCTAATAAACCAATTCCCGCTTCTGCTACATCCGCTATTAAACCATTTAAAAAAATATCTTTTTTTAATCTTTTAACAAGTAGCCTAAGATTTTCTTAGGCTACCTATAAAATATCAATTATTTTTCTTCTTCTTTCTTTTTAAAGTTTCCAAATTTTCTTTCAAGATTATTATATAATTTTTTTAATGTACTTGGATCTTTTGGGTAATCTTCCGCCCAGCCCCTGTAGTATACGTCAAAATCACTTCCAGTTATATCATTTACATAAGTTCTAAAAATAGTTTTTTTAAATATTATTGGTGGTATTTTAGTTCTTGGTCTTATTATTTTTCCATCTGTATCAATAATTTCTATTTCTCCTATATCTAATATATATTCATTATAATTAGTTTCTGTTATTCTTACTGGTAAATCTAAATCATAATCAGATGCTGAATATCTTATTTTTTCCTTAGACATTATATATTCTTTTCCATTTACTGTCATTTTTAAATCATTATAAAATTTTATTCTATAATTTTCATTATGATCTTTAGGTGCTATTCGATTATCATTTATAAATTGAATTCCATATTTATCATTTATTATGCTATCCATTTTATCAATGTTTTCTTTAGGGATTCCCATTCTATTTATTTTTCCATTTTCTATTATTGCATAAGAATGAATATAAGCTCCTGTTGAAAAATGTGGTTTAAATCCCCAAAAACTTCTTCCATCATTGCTACAAGC
>NZ_JAUMYY010000012.1 GCF_030528405.1 Fusobacterium sp. | reverse complement strand
GATAAGGAAAAAAGAGATGAAATAGTATCAGCAGGAAGAAAGATAGTTGCTGTGGTAGATGCACTTACAGAGGATAAGGGAGCAGATAAATTTGATATATATAAAGCAGGTTTAAGAGCAATTCATATAGATGAATTAAGAAAAGATAAAGAAAAAGAATTTGCTTTTATTGATGATGAAAATACAGCACCTTTAGATAAGCTAAGAGCTTTAAGAGAATTACAATCAGAATTATATAGAAGAGAAGGTTATGAGGGTGCCTTACCGGAACTTTATTTAACAGATGAGCCTAATTCTTTTGCAGTAGATGGTAAAAATGGAGGAACCAGAAAAATATTTATATCACTAAATGATTTAAAAAGAGGTAATCCATCAGCATTATTATATGGACATGAGAATGCGCATTTAGTTTATTATGATAAAGATGAAGAGATAGCAAAATATGCAGAAACAAAGATAGGGGAAAGTAAATCTAAAAATAAGTTTAAATCAAAAGAGCAGGAAGAATATCTATCAAATTTAAGAAAGAATGTATCTATAGATAAGACATTGGAAGAGCAGTTTAGTTTAGCTAAGAGTATTCCGAGTGAAGATAGGGAGAATTATGGAATAGAGCTTTATACATCAGAAGCATATTCATTTGGAGGAAGAATGTCAAGAACTCAATCATTTTTTACTTTGTTAGACAAGAAAACTGAAACATTAACAACATATAATGTAGGAAGCACAAGTATAGGATTTGGCTCATTAGATATAGGAGTAAGTGCAGAAATAGGGTTATATTTAGATGATAATATTGAAGATTTATCAAAATTGACTACTTCAATTGGTGGTAGTAAAACGTTTGGGGGTATGAGTTTGGGAGCAGATTTACTTTTTAAAAAAGAAAGTTATATCCCAAGAGGTATAAGAATTTATGTAGGAAAAGGAGCTTCTACCCCATTTAGCTATGAAGGGCACACAACTTTTATAGAAATAGGAACACCACAAAATATAAAAGTGGATAAAGAAGGATATGAAGTTTTTAAAAATTTCTTAAAAGAATCCAGAGAAAGTGGTGGTGAATGGTAATGGATAATGTCAATATTAAAATATCAAATGAAAAAATTTATATAAAAAAAGGATTTTTAAAAAAAATTTACTTTTTTGTATATTACTTAATTATAATATTTTTATTTATATTTTTAGCCTTGGGAGAGCTATCAACAATTTATTTTTTTAATAAAGCTTTAGAAATCATTAATAACATTCCTCTTATAGTGTTTTTAATAAAATTAAATTATGTAATACTATTTTTTTCTATTATTTTACATACGAATTCATTTGGACTTGCAATGTATTTAGAAATAATAGTTTGTGATGAAGAAATAAGAATTTTTACTCCAAATTATGATACTAAATTTAACTATAATTTTTTAAATGAAATAAAAATTTCTCCATTTTATGGTTATACATCTCTACGTTATAAAAATGCAACTTTTAGAGGTGATTTTAAAGATAGAAGTACAATAAAGTTTATTACAAAAGATGGAAAAGAGTATGAATGGGGTTATTCATTATCATATCAAAAAGGAATGGAGATAAAAAGAATATTAGAAGAAAGAATAAAAGAAAAAGAGGTATAAATTTTTTCTAGCTAGCTCAAATAAATATTGAGCTAGTTATTAAAAGATTTATAGTTTAAATAAAAGAAGTGAGAAGCTAAAAAATATAATATATTTCACTGATGAAAGACTTTCACGAATTAAAGATGGTACAGTTGATATGACTGTTGGTGGTACAACAGCAGTAGGTTCAGCAATAATAATAGCATCTTCAGTAGGAGTTGACACAGTAAGTTTTGGAACAACATTAATTCCATCAACAGGAGCAAAAGTAATAGGAGCAACAGGGTTAATAGTAGGAAGTAATAAACTTATATCAGGAATATCACAAATATTTAATGGAGTATATGGAAGAGAAGTAAAAAAAGGGTTAAACCCAATAAAAGATACATTAATATATGTAAATCCAAGTGTAGAATATAGGGATTTTTATAATGCTTTAGAAGTAGTAACAGAAGTAGGGGTAGGTCAATTAGCGCCTTATGCTATTGGGGTTAATAAAGATAAAATAAATCCAAATAAACAAAATGGAAATAACTTATTCTATGATGGAAGAAAGGTATATACTGAAAAAGAATTAAATAATTTAGAGAAAACTACGGGTTCTCCAAACAGAGGTATTGAATATATCTATGAAAAACCTAGAGGAAATGAAAAAGCACAAGCATTCCAGTCAGGAACAACAGGTTCTGTATCAGATGTAGCAACTAAAAATAACATAGTACCTGCACTTAGATACGACAATCCTAACGAAAGAGGAAGAAGCTATATAAAATTTGATGGAATAGAAAAAAATGGAACTTATCTAATAGATTCTAAAACTAATATTCCTTATTGGAATAAAAAAGCTATGGGTACAACATTTAGTGATACTTTAAAAAGAATAAATGAAGCTAAAAAGCAAAATCCAGATATAAAAGTAATTTATGAATTTCCAAATAATGCAGCTAAAGAAAAATTAATAAAATGGATTGAGACCCCTGGAAATGAAAACTATAAAAATACAATAGATTGGGATGATTTAGTCTACAAATTTAAATCAACATATAAATTAATAAACTATGAGGAAATAATAACTATTGATTTACCTAAAGTAATAGAACTATATGATTCGTATATAGTGGATTGCTATATTGCATACAGTCTTGCCTATAAAGAAGGAAGAACACCGGAAACACTTAAATATAAAGACCCAATAAATCCAGCATATAAAAAGTTAAAAAGTATGGGTATTACACCAAATAAATTAGGAGAAAATCTCTTTATACTTCAACCGGTAATGTATTTTAGCGGAGAAATGTGCAAAGAAGTATTAAAGCTAAGAAGAGATGAAATAATAAGAAGGTTGGAGGGAAAAGCAAAGAAAGTATTATCAATACTGGATGGAGTTTACATAATATTTAATGATAAAGTTGAAATGAGTTATGATGAATTTTTAGAAATGAATAATACCTTCAAACCAATTTTAGATTTAATTTAATAATTTAATAAATTTTTTCTAGCTAGCTCAAATAAATTTTAAAAGATTTATAGCTAAGATGAAAGAAATTAAATAAAGAAGGCAAGAGAAAAATTGAATAAAAGAAATTACTCTATCAATATATCGAATTGTGATACAATAAGGAAAGAATCCCAGGATATAATAATTCTACCATAGTAGAAAGAGGAATGTAAAAAAGATTATAAAAGATGACTTAAAGAAATTAGGTAGTGAGCTTGACAAAATGATAATTTAGAAATTAAAGTTTAAGAAAGTACTTGAATATAAATACTGAAATTAAAAGGAGGAAAAAGTATGAGTATACACATAGCTGCAAAAAAAGGAGAAATTGCAGAGACAGTTTTATTACCAGGAGATCCAAAGAGAGCAAAATGGATAGCAGAAACCTTTTTGGAAAATGTTTTCTGTTATACAGATATAAGAGGGATGTTAGGTTTTACTGGTACATATAAGGGGGAAAAAATCTCAATTCAAGGAACAGGTATGGGGATTCCATCTGCATCAATTTATATAAATGAACTTATAAAAGATTATGGAGTTAAAAATTTAATTAGAGTGGGGTCTGCTGGCTCTTATCAAAAAGATATAAAAGTTCGTGATATAGTCATTGCTATGGCAACATCCACAGATTCTTCTATAAATAATAAAAGATTTAATAACGCCAACTTTGCACCAACTGCAAATTTTGATTTATTTTTTGCCGCTTTAAAAATAGCAGAAGAAAAAAATATAAAAATCAATGCTGGAAATATTTTAACTTCTGATGAATTTTATACTGATGATCCTAACTATTATAAAAAATGGGCTGATTTTGGTGTCTTAGCAGTTGAAATGGAAACTGCAGCTCTTTATACTATAGCTGCTAAGTATAAAGTTAAAGCACTTTCTATACTCACAATTTCGGATTCTTTAGTTTCTTCTGAAATAACAAGTGCAGAAGAAAGAGAAAAAACATTCTTTAACATGATAGAATTGGCACTAGAAACTGCAATAAAAATATAAAAAATACATGGAATTTATGCTTTTTTACATAAAAAAGTAGGGCTTGTTGCAATTTTAAAAATTTGCAGCAGCCCCTTTTTTCAATTATAAAAGCATTATATTCATTTGTTTACAAATTTCATGTACTTCATGTGACCAAATAGAAGCTTGTACTTCGCCAATATGTAATTTATCTAAGAAAAACATACAAATACGAGATTGCCCAATCCCTCCTCCAATAGTATATGGTAAAACTTTATTTAAAACCATTTGATGATAAGGAGTTCCTCTTCTATCTTCGCAATTAGCTAATTTTAACTGTTCGTCAAGTGAAGTTTCATCTACTCTAATTCCCATTGATGATAATTCCAAACCTATTCCTAGAGGCGGATAATAGAAAAGTATATCACCATTTAAACCCCAGTCATCATAATCAGGTGCCCTTCCATCATGCCTTTCTCCTGAAGCAAGTTTAGCCCCTATTTTCATAATAAATACTGCTCCATATTCTTTAGCAATAGCATGTTCTCTATTTTTAGGCGTAAGTTTAGGATATTTATCTTCTAATTCCTGTGCTGTTATAAAGAATATTTCATCTGGAAGTTTTTTAGAAAGTTGAGGGTACTCTTTTGTTATATAAGCCTCTGTTTTTTTAAACACTGAATAGATTTTCCTTACTGTTTCTTTCAAATACTCTTCATTTCTATCTTCTTTTTCAATAATTTTTTCCCAATCCCATTGATCAACATAATATGAATGAATAAAATCTGTATCTTCATCTCTTCTGATAGCATTCATATCTGTATAAATTCCTTTATGCGAATCTATATTATATCTATATAATGCCATTCTCTTCCATTTAGCTAGAGAATGAACTATTTCTACTCTCTCTCCACTTTTAGTATCAAAAGAAACAGGTCTCTCTGTACCATTTAAATTATCATTTAATCCTGATTCGGGTATTACAAACAGAGGAGCAGAAACTCTTAGTAACTCCAACTCTTCTGATAATTCTTTTTGAAAAAAATCTTTAACTTTTTTTATAGCTATTTCTGTTTCAACAAGTGTAAGTTTTGCTTGGTATGACATAATAATTACCTCCAATTTTATATTTTTTTATTATATCACTTCTCTAATGTAAATACAATAAAATATTGCTTCTAAGATATCTTTCTAAAATAGCACACACTATAGTATTAAAAAAGAACATAAAAACAAAAAAAAAGTCAATTTAAAAAAAATAACTGGGAAAAAAGAAAAAAATTTGATTTTTTCAACTTTATAATATATCATTTACTTGTACATAAAATTTATTATGATATATTTATTTAGGAGGACTTATTATGAAAAAGATAACACTTATGGCTATTCTTTTAAGTTTAGCATTAGTAGCTTGTGGTGAAAAAAAAGTTGAAGAAGTTAAAGAGGCTGCTACTCAAACAGTTGAGCAAGTAAAAGAAACTGCTACTGAGGCTGTGGCAGAAGCTAAAGAATCTGCTGAAAAGGCAGTTGAAAGTGCTAAAAATGCTGCTTCTGAAGTTATAGCTGATGCTAAAGCTGCAATGTCTGATGCTTTAAAATTTAAAGCTGCTGATGGAACTGAATATAGTTTAGATATAACTGGAGATAATGCAGTTTTAAAGACTTCTACTGGAAAAGAATACCCATTAAAAGCTGCTGTAACTGGAAGCGGAGTAAGATTTGCTGATGAAAAAGGAAATGAAATTCACTTCAAAGGTGATGAAGGTGTAGTTAATTTAGATGGAAAAGAAACTACAATTAAAGCTTTATCAGAAGATAATGCTGCAATGATGTCTGATGCTTTAAAATTTAAAGCTGCTGATGGAACTGAGTATAATTTAGATATAGCTGGAGATAATGCAATTTTAAAAACTTCTACTGGTGAAGAATTTCCTCTAAAAGCTGCTGTTGCTGGAAGTGGAGTAAGATTTGCCGATGAAAAAGGAAATGAAATTCACTTTAAAGGTAATGAAGGTACTGTTAAATTAAATGGAAAAGAAACAAATATAGAAGCTGTTAAATAATTTCTATTAGAAAAGCTGATATAAGTTCAATACTTATATCAGTTTTTTATTTACTTGGATTAATTTCTATGTTAAAATTATATTGAAATTTTTTAATTAAGGGGGATTTTTTGTGGCAGGACATAGTAAATGGGCAAATATACAACATAGGAAAGGTGCTCAAGATAAAAAAAGAGCTAAACTATTTACAAAATTTGGTAGAGAGTTAACTATAGCTGCTAGAGAAGGTGGAGGTGACCCTGCATTCAATCCTAGACTGAGACTAGCTATTGAGAAGGCAAAAGCTGGAAATATGCCTAAAGATATATTAGAAAGAGCGATAAAAAAAGGCTCAGGAGAACTTGAAGGAGTAGACTTTATTGAAATGAGATATGAAGGTTATGGACCAGCTGGTACAGCTTTTATAGTAGATGTAGTTACTGATAACAAAAATAGAGCTGCCTCTGAAATAAGAGTTGCCTTTTCTCGTAATGGTGGAAATTTAGGTGCTGATGGAGCTGTTGCTTGGATGTTTAAAAAGAAGGGACTTATTTCTCTAAAAGCAGATGGGCTTGATGCAGATGAATTTATGATGGTAGCATTAGAAGCAGGAGCTGAAGATGTGGTAGAAAATGATGGTTATTTTGATGTAATAACTGATTATACCCAATTTCAAGAAGTATTAGAAAATTTAAAAACAGCTGGCTATTCTTATGAAGAAGCAGAATTAGAAATGATCCCAGATAATAAAGTACAAATAAATGATCTTGAAACAGCTAAAGCTGTAATGAAACTTTTTGATGCTCTAGAAGATTTAGATGATTCTCAGAATGTTTATTCTAACTTTGACATAGCTGACTATATTTTAGAGCAATTAGATTAATTTTATAATTTAAAAATGTGGGGCATTGAGCCCCCTTTCTTATATAAGGAGTTTTTATGCTTGAAAATTATAAATATCTGTATTTGCCCCTTGAAAAATTAGGTGCAAAGTTCCTTACAGAGAAACAGCTTAAAAATTTAAAGACTTTAAACATAGAAACAGTTTATGATATATTATATTATTTTCCTAGAGCTTATGATGACAGAACAAATATAAAAAAAATTGCTGAACTTTTTTTAAATGAATATGTTGTTGTAAAAGCAAGTATTTTAACAGTTAATTTTATTAAAACTAAAATGGGAAAAACAGCAGTTAGTGCTAAGGTAACTGATGGAAGTGGAATACTTGAAATTTATTGGTTTGGTATGCCATATTTAAAGAGAACTTTAAAAATCGGAGAGGAGTATATTTTTATAGGAGAAACTAAAAGGGCCAGTATTTTTAGACTAATTAACCCTGAATATAAAATGGCAT
Source organism: Fusobacterium sp. (assembly GCF_030528405.1). Taxonomy (GTDB): domain Bacteria; phylum Fusobacteriota; class Fusobacteriia; order Fusobacteriales; family Fusobacteriaceae; genus Fusobacterium. The sequence goes on along the minus strand of NZ_JAUMYY010000012.1, from coordinate 37,732 downwards.
CCTCACAAACTAAACACAAAATAGATGAAATTTTACCTATTTATAATTCTAATAAAAATATAAGTCAAAGTAATTTGAGAAAAATTTTTGAAAAATTTATCGCTTCTTTTATTGAAAATATAGAAGAAAATATTCCTGAGAAAATACTTAAAAAATATAATATCATGAGGAGAAAAAAAGCCATAAAAGAAATACATTTTCCAAGTAATATTAAAAATATTGAGGAAGCAAAAAGAAGATTTGCGATTGAAGAACTTCTTATTTTAGAATTAGGTATATTGAAAAATAGATTTTTAATAGAAAATTCAACTAAAAAATATATTTTAGAAGGGAAAAAAGAACAAGTTAAAACTTTTTTGACTACATTAACTTTTAGTTTAACTATGGCACAAAAAAGAGTAATTAAAGAAATATATGATGAGATCGCTAAAGGAAAAATAGTGAATAGACTTATACAGGGTGATGTTGGCAGTGGTAAAACTATTGTTGCAATAATAATGCTCATATATATGGCAGAGAATGGTTATCAAGGAGCTTTAATGGCTCCTACAGAAATATTAGCTAATCAACATTATTCTGGAATAAAAGATAAATTAGAAAATTTAGGATTAAAAATTGAACTTTTAACCTCTAACATAAAAGGAAAAAAAAGAATAGAACTTTTAGAAAAAATTAAAAGTGGAGAAGTGAATATTGTAATTGGAACTCATGCACTTATTGAGGAAGCTGTTAGTTTTAACAAATTAGGATTGATTGTAATAGATGAACAACATAGATTTGGAGTAAATCAACGGAATAAACTGAGAGAAAAAGGTTTTTTAGGAAATCTTTTGGTTATGTCTGCTACGCCTATTCCAAGATCATTAGCTTTATCTATCTATGGAGATTTGGACTTATCAATAATCGACCAATTACCACCTGGAAGAAGTCCTATAAAAACAAAATGGATAAATAATTCTAGTGACTTAGGTAAAATGTATGATTTTATTTTAAAGAAAATTCAAGAAGGCAATCAAGCATATTTTGTTGCACCCTTAATAGAAGAAAGTGAAAAATTATCTTTGAAATCAATCGTAAATTTAGAAAAAGAAATATTTAAAAAATTTCCAAATAATAAAATTGCTATCATTCACGGAAAAATGAAGGCAAAGGAAAAAGATGAAATCATGTTAAATTTTAAAAATAAAAACTATGATATATTAATTGCAACTACAGTTATTGAAGTTGGAATTGATGTTCCTTCCTCTACAATTATGTCCATATATAACGCTGAAAGATTTGGACTTTCGGCATTACATCAATTAAGAGGAAGGGTAGGAAGGGGTTCGAAACAATCTTATTGTTTTTTGATTTCGGAAACTAATACAGAAAGTTCAATACAAAGACTATCAATAATGGAAAAAACTCAAGATGGTTTTAAAATAGCTGAAGAAGATTTAAGACTTAGAAATTCTGGAGAAATTTTTGGACTCAGACAAAGTGGTTTTAGTGATTTAAAATTCATAGATATTATTTATGATATAAAAACTATAAAATTAGTACGTGATGAATGTATGAACTATTTAAAAGAAAGTAATGGAAAAATAATAGATTCCTATCTAGCTTATGATATTGAAAAAAAATTTGAAAAAAATACTATAAATAATTAATTTAAGTGAAATTTATAAGAGCTTATTTTGCAAAACTTTTTTTAGTATGTTAAAATGAAATATAAAATTAAGTCAATACTGGAGGAAAAAATGAAATTTACTAAAAGTTACATTAAGACTTTAAAAGAAACCCCTAAAGAAGCTGAAGTAATAAGCCATATACTTATGTTAAGAGCTGGAATGATAAAAAAATTAGCAAGTGGAATTTATTCTTATTTGCCACTTGGTTATAGAGCTCTTAAAAAAGTTGAAAACATAGTTCGTGAAGAAATGGACAATGCAGGAGCTTTAGAAGTTCATATGCCTGTGGTTCAACCATCAGAACTTTGGCAAGAAAGTGGAAGATGGTCTGTTATGGGACCAGAAATGTTTAGATTAAAAGATAGGCATGAAAGAGATTTTATATTGGGACCAACTCATGAAGAAGTTATAACTGATATTGTCAGAAATGATATTTCATCTTACAAATCTCTACCCATAAACCTATATCAAATTCAAACTAAATTTAGAGATGAAAGAAGACCCAGATTTGGACTTATGAGAGGCAGAGAGTTTCTAATGAAAGATGCATATTCTTTTCATTGTTCTGAAGAATCATTAGATGAAGAATTTGAAAATATGAAGGCTGCCTACACTAAAATATTTGAAAGATGTGGTTTAAAATTTAGACCTGTTGAGGCTGATTCAGGGGCAATTGGGGGAAGTGGTTCGCAAGAATTTCATGTATTAGCTGAATCTGGAGAAGATGAAATTATTTATTCTGATGCTTGCGATTATGCTGCTAATATTGAAACAGCAACTAGTAAACTAATAAATCCACCTAAAGAAGATGCAAAAGAAATAGAACTTGTATTTACGCCCAATTCTCCTACAATTGAAAAATTAGCTGATTATTTAAATATTCCCCTATCAAAAACTGTTAAATCTTTGATGTATAAGGATATGGGAACTGATGATTTCTACTTAGTTTTAATCAGAGGAGACTTTGATGTCAATGAAGTAAAATTAAAAAATGCAATAAATGCCGTAGCTATTGAGTTGGCAAGTGATGCTGAAATAGAAAAACTTGGTTTGGTAAAAGGTTATATAGGACCCTATAATTTGGCAAATAAAAATATAAAAATTATAGCAGATTTATCAGTAATAGATCTTTCTAATCATATAGTTGGTGCACATAAAAAAGATTATCATTTTATAAATATTAATTATAATAGAGACTATAAAGCTGATATAGTAAAGGACATAAGAACTGTAAAAGTTGGAGAAATTTGTCCTAAATCAAATGGAAAGCTTCATAGTGCTAGAGGTATTGAATGTGGTCATGTATTTAAACTTGGTAAAAAATATTCTGAAGCCTTAGGTGCTACTTATTTAGATAAAAATGGTCAAAGCCAAACTATGATTATGGGATGCTATGGTATAGGTGTATCTCGAACTATGGCTGCTGCCATAGAACAAAATTATGATGAAAATGGAATAATTTGGCCTGTAGCAATAGCACCATATGTTGTGGATGTTATTCCTGCAAATATAAAAAATGAAACACAATTACAATTAGCAGAAAATATTTATGAAAATTTAAAAAGAGAAAATATAGATACTATGCTTGATGATAGAGATGAAAAGGCAGGTTTTAAATTTAAAGATGCTGATTTAATAGGTTTTCCCTTTAAGATTGTTGTAGGAAAAAAAGCTGAAGAGGGAATTGTTGAGCTAAAAATAAGAAAAACAGGTGAAACCTTTGAGGTTTTTAAAGATGATATAGTTATAAAAATTAAAGAATTAATGAATAAGTTCTAAATAAAAAAGCTGGAATAAAATCCAGCTTTTTTAGTGGAAAGATGTAAAGGCAAAACTCATCATTTCCATAGTTTTTGATATTACTCTGAACACCCATCATCTTCTATTTGTCTTTCAATGTTATGAAATGTAAAATTTAAATCTTAAAAAAAATATGAAATATAAATCGGATTCGTAAATATTCGATAAATTTTAGTTGGAAAATAGAGATTACCTAGCGAATCTTATTTCTTTGCTTTTAATTCAATTTCAATATAAGTACTTGAATTTATTGAATCTATTTTTTGAGATAATTCATTCACTTTAGTTTCTAATTCCCTAGCTTCTTTTCTCAGCTTCTCTTCATTTAAAACCCCATATTGAACAACTCCAACTGCATTTTCAACCTTTGTATAATTGGATCTCAAAAGATTATTTAGTGTATTTAAATAATTTCTCTTTATTCTAACCTCTTCTAAATAATAGTTGATAGACTTGCCATCTATAATGGTATTTACATTTGATTTAGCAAGAATTGATTTCAATGTTATTATATCTTCCTGTATAGAATTTAATTCCTTTATATCTTCTAGCATTTCTTCCTTTTTTTTAGGATTACTTACATCCTTTCCATTAACATATAAAGGAACCTTATATTCATTTAACGCAGAAGAAAACTCTCTTTCTTTCTCAATTAAAGTTGATAATAAAAATATAGCCTGTTGAATTGTAATTTTTTGCATAATATCACCTCATTTAAAAAAGTTTAATTTAAAAATTTTCTAATTTTTCATATTATATCATAAAAAAATGAACTTTAAATTTTAAAAAATAAAGTTCATCTCATTTTATTTATACCTTACAATGTTTATCTAAGTATTCATATAAAAGTTTAGCAGGGTTAGACATTAACTTCTCTTTTATATATTCATCACTAGGATTTGGTATAAAGCCAGTTGCTATAAGTGTAGAAAGACCATTTGCAAATATCCAACAATTTAAAAATAGTTCATTTCTTTGTTCTTCAGTTAAGCAAGAAAATCTTTTATCTTTTTTTGCTTCGTCATGTACTAGATCTAAAAATTCATTCATTAGTGCTCTTTCAACACTCTCTATTAGAAAAATATTTGAAAATAATTTTCTTTCCTCTCTTGCAAAAATAGCTACTCCCATCCCAATATCTAAAAACATTATGCCAGTTCTCACTGTAGTTATATAATCCATAAACAATTTTTTAGCTCTATTTACTAATTCTTCTTTTAATAAATCCATTGAGCCAACAGAACTATAAATAGGAGCAGGCGAAGAATTAAGTGCTTTAGCAACATTTCTTGCAGTAATACTGTCTATTCCTTCCTCCTTAAATATTTCAAAAGCTTTTTCTATAATTGCTTCCTTAGGAAAAACAACTTTTTTTGGCATAGTCCCTCCTATATATAATTTAAAAATCTACATATAAAATATTAGAATTTTTTAGTTAATGATAATCCAATAGCAGTTATAGACTTTTTATATTTTTGGTTTTCATTTACTTTATGTCTTTCTTTAAATGTTCCTTCAGAAGTTCTATATATAAAGTGTGCTACAGATGCTGTTAAATCTAATGTTTCATCATATTTATATCTTAATCCAGCTCCTAAAGTTGTTGAATCTATCGCAAATTCTGTATCATTATAAGAAGATGCTTTTGCACCAGTCTTTGCATAGTTGACACTAGCAATTAAAGTAAATTTTTCATTTAATTTATATTCATTTCCTAAAGCAAGTTCCCAACCATTTCTATAATCAGTCCCATGTGAATTTCCAAATTTATCTGTAATTCTATCCATTTTTGCTTGACGATTAAAGTATAAATTACCAGCAGCTGATATCATATATTTTTCATTTACCTTATAAGATGCACCCAAAGAAAGTATAGCTGGAAGATCTCTTCTTGTTTTACTATTAGGTGTGTATTGTGGATAGAAACTAGAAAAACCTATATTTTTCCCTATCAAAGCGCTTGTTTGTAGTTCATTTTCACTTCCCTTAGCTTTAAAATTCATTTTAACTCTTGAATCATATCTAGCAGCTAAATTTAATTGCTCATTTACTTTATAGTTAAGCCCTAATTGGAAAGCATATCCCCATGCTTCCCTTTTAGAATTTAAATTTCCTTCTAGTGTAGTTGGTATTCTACCAGCAAGGGCATTTAAAATTGCAGGAGGGGCATCTGGATTTAAACCTACTTTTAAATCTCCAGATAATTTTCTAGTTCCGTGAACAAGTCTAGCAGCAATTGAAAATGATAATTTATCATCTACATTAAAAGCTCTACCTAAAGTTAATTGTTCATATTGATTTGAACCTTTCACTTTAGTTCCCTTATCATAAATTCCTAAATTTTTTACTCCTAATCCAGAAAAAGATGGTGGAACATTTCTACTTATTGTTTCCATAGCAACATCAAGACCAGATACTCCATTATATTTTAGCTCTCCACCACCACCTAAGGCACCAAAAGTTAAAAAAGAAGCTCCTTTATTATCAACAGAATAAAGAGTAAAATTAGGTATTGCTTGTCTTAATTTTGCTGTGTGTTCTTTGCCTTTATATGACATAGTTTCATCACCCATTGCATATTGTATTCCTGCATGTATGTATTTACCTTTTTCTAATCTTCCTGTTCCAGCTGGGTTATAATAAGCTGACACATTATTTATTATCCCTGTTTGTGCTTGATTTGCTAAATAATCTGGTGAATAAGTTTGTATGTGATCTATTGAAGCACCGTATGCTGATGCTGCTAACAATAGAGATGTCAGTAAATAAATTTTTTTCATTTTTCCCCCTTATTAAAAATTTTTATATTTTATATTAAATAACATATGTAATATAACATCTTTTATTAAATAAAAAATTAAAAAATGATTAAAATTTGTTAATTTTTCTTAACTTTTATTTGACCATTCCTATAGGCATTTAGCAATTTTTTTAAATCATTAATTTGATTTTGAATTTCCTTACCTATATCTGTATCTTTAACTCGCATTCTTTTTTGTTTTTCTTCAACTATAATATGTGAAGAAACCATATCAATTTCATTTACTACCGCATCTTCTTTTGAACCAAAGGTAGTATGTGAAGCTAATCTTATACCATGTGAATTATATATTAAAGTATAGCCCGCTATACCTGTAGTTTTTTGATATGCCCTTGAAAAACCTCCATCAATTATTAGAAGTTTGCCATTTGCTTTTACTGGACTTTCCCCCTCTTTAACCTTTACGGGAATATGACCATTTATTATATGTGACATACTTGGATTTAAACCAAATTCTAATAAAACTTTATTACATACTTCTTCACTATTTATGAATTTATGATAAGGATTTTTATATTCTTTATGAATAGTCTTATCATCAATAAAATATCTTTCAAAAGTTCTCATAACATCTTTTCCAAAAAGTGGTGAATATTCTCCAGACCATAGGTACCACAAAAAATCTACATATTTTTTATTCCTATTTGTATTTTTTCTATCGAAATATGTAATTCTTACTATGCTATCAATTTTATCTAATAAAGCTTTTCCTTTATATTTTTCTCCATCTATTTCAAATTCAGAAAACTCACCATTTTCTTCCATAGGCACACAGGCATGATAAAGCAAATTTGAATTATGTTTTAGATACATGGAACCCTTATTAAATAAAATTTTTATATGTTTTTGTAATTTTTCACTACTCATAAATGAAAGTTTCAATTTTTCTAAAATTTCTGCTTCTTCTGGTAAAAGTTCCAAAGGATTTTTTGGATTTGTTGTAGGAAAATTTTTATCATTTAATAGAAATTTCTTTCCATCAATTAATATTTCTCCCTTCTCATAATCAATATTTTTTAACAATTCTCTCGATGACATTTTAAAATCAGGATTTCTTTCGGAATATATACCCTCAGTTTTAAATTGAATTATACTTATAGCCTTATGCATCTGTGCAATTAAATCTGTATCTATTCCCTCTTTTGCCCTAAATTTCTTACACTCGTCATTACCATAATATTTGATTGCAAAAGTAGCAAGAGGCAGTAAATTTATACCATAAGCATCTTCTAGTATTTCTTTATTATTGTATCTACAGCATATTCTAATAACATTTGCAATACAAGCTTTATTTCCCAGAGCAGCTCCCATCCAAAGTATATCATGATTTCCCCATTGAATATCGTAGTTATGATATTTTTCTAAAGTATCCATTATGAGATGAGGGCTAGGTCCTCTATCATATATATCACCCACGATATGAAGATGATCAATATTAAGTCTCTGTATTAAATCTGATATAGAAATTATAAATTCTTTAGCACGATTTATTGAAAGAATAGTATCAATTATTGCTTCAAAATATTCTTTTTTATTTTTTAAATTATCATCCTCATATAAAAGTTCTTGTAATATGTACTCAAAATCAGCTGTCATAGCTTTTCTAACTTTAGATCTTGTATACTTAGAGCATACTAACCTACAAACTAATAACAATCTATTTATAGTAGTTATGTACCATCTATCTAAATTCATACTTTTCTTTTTATATTCTTTTTGCACAAGTTCAACTTTTTCTTTAGGATAATAAATAACAGTTGCCAGCTCTCTTCTTTCATTTTCTGTCAATGTATCTGAAAAAATATCATCTATCTTTTTTCTAATAGTACCAGAACCATTTCTAAGTATATGATTAAAAGCCTCGTATTCTCCATGTACATCTGTTAAAAAGTGTTCTGTTCCCTTAGGAAGATTCATAATAGCCTGTAGATTTATTATTTCAGTAGAAGTTTCTGCAATATTTTTAAAGCTTTTTGAAAGTAGTTCTAAATATTTTATTTCACTCATACTTACCATCCTTTCTAAAATAATTGTTTTTTTATAAGTTCTTTATAATATAATTTAGTAACATTGGTTTTAGTAAACCTTCCAACCACTTTTATCTTATTATTTTCTCTCCTTATAACTGGTATTGCATCTATTTCATGAGCTATAAGTTTTTTTATTACTTCTAAAATATCATCTTCTTCATAACAACATACTAGATTTGGCATTCTGGTCATAATCATATTAACAGGAATTTTTTCTATATTTTTTCCATTAAGAACGGATTTTAGTAAATCTTTTCTTGAAATAATACCAACTAAATTATCTCTATCAGTCACTAAAAGAGTACCTAAGTCATGACTAAATAGATGAATTATGGCATCATATACAGAAGTCTTTGCATCTATTGAGTTTTGAGGACTCATAACATCTTTTACTTTATTAGCTGTGCATTCTTTTTTGTAACTATAACCTTTTTTTGTCTTAGAGGATATCAGAGATAACTTTGTCAAAATCGAAAAATCTGTTCTTAGAGCAGACTTTGTAAGTCCAATTTTTTCTGCAATTTCGTCTCCTGATATTGGCGAAGTTTCTTTTATGATTTCTAAAATTTTTTGCTGTCTTTCACTAAGTTTCATATGACTAACTCCCTTTTTTAATGTTCATTTATTATAAAATATAACATACTTTTTATATAAAAACAATATTTTTGCCATTATATAATGTACACTATATTATCTAGTGTTTATTTTTTATTGACAATAAAACAAAAAGGTACTATAATTGCTAAGAAATTACTTTATACTTTTTTGAACTTTATAAGGAGAAAAAATGGTTATAGGATTTGACATAGGTAATACACATATTGTAACAGGTATTTATAATGAAGCAGGTAAATTAATTTCTACATTTAGAATAGCAACTAATGACAAAATGACAGAAGATGAATATTTTTCATATTTCCGTAATATTACTGAATATAATAATATTTCTATAGATTCTGTAAATGATATTTTAATATCTTCTGTTGTTCCAAATATAATTACAACTTTTCAGTTCTTTTCGAGAAAATATTTTAATGTTGAACCTTTACTTGTAGATATAGATAAAGTATTACCCTTTACTTTTTCTACAAATATAAACAATACTGGTTTTGGAGCCGATAGAATTATTGATATTGTAGAAGGTATGAAAAAATATCCCAATAGAAATTTAGTTATTTTTGATTTTGGAACTGCAACTACCTACGATGTTTTAAAAAAAGGTGTCTATGTGGGGGGAGGAATACTTCCTGGTATTGATATGTCTATAAATGCACTTTGTGGGAATACTGCTAAATTACCTAGGGTGAAATTTACATCGCCTAGTAGTATCTTGGGTACTGACACTATAAAACAAATTCAAGCAGCAATATTTTTTGGCTATGCTGGTCAAATAAAACATATAATAAAGAAAATTAAAGAGGAAATTAAAGAAGATATATTTGTTTTAGCTACAGGGGGTTTAGGAAAAATTCTTTCTGCCGAAATTGATGAAATTGATGAGTATGACTATGACTTAAGTTTAAAAGGTCTTTATAGTCTCTATGAACTAAACAAAAAAAAATAGCCCTAGGGCTATTTTTATTTTTTAAAAAATTCTCCAATCAAACTATACATATTGTAATGGTCATCTACTCCGCCCAGCTCTCTAACAGAATGCATTGAAAGTAGGGGATTACCCATATCTATTCCAGGTATTTTTATCTGTGATTGAGTTATAGGGCCTATAGTTGAGCCACCTTTTAAATCCGAACGATTCACAAAAGTTTGAACAGGGATTTTTGCATCTTTAGCTAATTTTTCTATTACAGCTCTTGAATATCCATCTGTTATATAAGCCTTATTAGCAGCCATTTTTATCACTGGTCCTGCATTCAATTTTGGTTCATTTGTAGGATCTGATTTTTCTAAGTAGTTTGGATGTATTGAGTGAGCAGCATCTGTTGAGATTAAAAAAGATTTAGAAAGTGCTCTTTCATACTCTTCATCATCTAATTCCAATGAAAAAGCAATTCTTTCTAATATTGTTCTCAAAACAGGACTATCTGCTCCCTGCATAGTATTTGAACCTATTTCCTCATTATCAAAAGCTGCAACTACACATGTATTAGTTTTAACTTTATTATCAATAAGAGCCATAAGTCCCGCATGAACAGCAGCTAAATTATCCAACCTTCCTGCTGAAATAAATTCATTGTTAATACCTAAAAAACATGCCTTTTCTCTTGAATATAATGTCAAATCGTAGCTTAGAATTGTATTTTCTTTGACATTTAAATAGTCTGCAATTATTTTTTTCAAAGAAAAATTTTTTTTATTATCAATGCTTATTAAAGGAAGAGTTTCCTTCTGTGCATTAAATGCAACTCCATTATTTACTTCTCTATTCTGATGAATACAAAGTGAAGGAATAATTAACAGATCCTTATCATAATTTAAAAATTTTTTTATAGGTTTAAATGGATCTTTAGATTCTATAAAAACTCTACCACTTATCGACAGAGGTCTATCAAACCAAGTATAGAAAATTGGTCCACCATAAACTTCTGTATTTAAAATAACAAAATCCTTCTTATTTATTTCTGGATTAGGTTTAATTAAAAATGAAGGGCTATCTGTATGTGAACCAGCTATTTTAAAACCTGTTTCATCTAATTTTTTGCTTCCAATTGTAAAAGCATAAAAACTACTATCATTAACTACTACAAAGTATTTTCCACCCTTTTTCAATTTCCATTTTTCATCTTCAAATAGTTCTGTAAAACCATTTTCCAAAAGTAAATCTTTTGAATTAATGCAAGCAAAATAATTGGAAGGGCTAGCATCAATAAATTTCATCAAATGTTTTGCTAAATTTTGTTTATTCATATCTTTTCCTCCTGTTTTTAAAACATATTTTTTATTTAAATTTTTGATATAACTATACGATAAATATTCTAAGTATATCATTTCAAATAACTTTTTCTTATAAATATAGTAGTATATTTAATTTTAAAAAGCAAGTTAATATAACAATAAAGTTTTTTCTTTTATATTATTAGAATTTTCAGCTTTACAATTTATGATAAAAATGGTATTATTTAAAAATAATGAAATTTTATTTTTAACTATTATTTTGTTTTGATAAAAAAGATGGTGATCTTATGACTAAAAAAAAAGTTATTATTGTAACAGGCTTAAGTGGTGCAGGAAAAACGACTGCACTTAACATTTTAGAAGATATGGGATTTTATACAATTGATAATCTTCCTTTAGGATTAGAAAAGTCTTTATTTGATATCAATTTAAAAAAAATAGCTGTGGGTATAGATATTAGAACTTTTAAAAAAATTGAGGATTTTTTTAATTTTAGAGAACTTATTTTGAAGGCAAACTTAGATTTAAACATAATTTTTTTAGAAGCAGAAGAATCTGTAATACTAGGAAGATATAATTTAAGTCGAAGAGCTCATCCTTTGAAAGAAAATACTCTTCTTAAAAGCATAAAAAAAGAAAAAGAAATAGTTTTTCCTGTTAGAGAAATTGCTGATTTAATAATTGATACAACAAATTCACGACCTATAAATCTTGAGGAAAAAATAAGAGCTAATATCAACCTTGAAGAAAGTCATGCAACTTTAAATCTTCATCTTCAATCTTTTGGCTATAAATATGGTATACCCCCTGATACTGATCTTATGTTCGATGTAAGATTTGTTCCTAACCCCTATTATATAGAAGAACTAAAGGAAAAATCAGGTTATGACGATGATGTAAAAAACTATGTTATGTCGCATGCTGAAAGCATAAAATTTTATAATTTATTAAAAGAACTCTTAGAATTTTTAATTCCTCAATATATAAAGGAAGGGAAAAAGCATTTAACTATATCTATAGGTTGTAGTGGTGGAAAACATCGTTCAGTAACCTTTATAAATAAATTAGCAGAAGATCTAGTAAAATTTTCTTACTTGAATGTTTATATAAGTCATAGGGAGAAAGAAATTGGACATTGGTAAATTTAATATTCCAGAAAACTCTGGAGTATATTTAATGAAAAAAAATAATAAGGTTATCTACGTTGGAAAGGCAAAAAATTTAAAAAATCGAGTATCTTCATATTTTAATAAGACCCATGAAGATTTTAAAACTTCTGAACTTATAAAAAATATAGATGATATAGAATTTTTTATAACTAGCACTGAAGTTGATGCCTTACTTCTAGAAAATAATTTAATAAAGAAATATAAACCTAAATATAATATTCTTTTAAAAGACCAAAAAACATATCCTTTTATAAGAATTAGTAAGGAAGATTTTCCTAATATTAAAATTGTGAGGACAACTAAAGCACTAGATATAAAAAATGCTGAATACTTCGGTCCTTATCCTCACGGTGCTTGGAAATTAAAAAATATTTTTATGAAGTTATTTAAAGTCAGAGACTGCAATAGAGATATGAAAAAAGTATCCTCCCGTCCCTGTTTAAAATACTATATGAAAAGTTGTACAGCTCCCTGTGTATATAAAAATATAATTTATGAATATAACCAAGAAGTTGATAGTTTGAAGGAAATTTTAAAGGGAAATACTAGTAAAGTAATTAATTTATTAAAAGAAAAAATGGCTTTTTCTTCTAAAAATATGGATTTTGAAAAATCAATAATTTATAGGGAGCAAATAAAAGAATTACAGAATATTCAAAATTCTCAGCTAATTCAATATACTAGAGAGTTAGATGAAGACATATTTGTTTTTAAAGAGATAAATGATAAAATTTTTATTTGTGTTTTGAATATGAGAGAAGGAAAAATTTTAGGCAAAGACTCTACTTCTCTTGAATTAAAAAATAAATTCACAGATAATATTTACGAAACTATTTTTATGTCTTATTATTCCAAACATATACTTCCTAAAAGCATTGTTTTAGATGCCCAATATGAAAGAGATTTCGAGCTTATTATTAAAGCTTTATCAAAAAACCAATTTAATAAAAAAGAATTACATTTTCCTAAAATAAAGAGTAGAAGAAAAGAGCTTTTAGATATGGCATATAAAAATTTAGAAAGGGATTTAGAAGCTTATTATTCCAAAAAAGATACTATAGAAAAAGGAATCAAGGAACTTTATTATAAGCTTTCTTTAAAGAAATTTCCTTTAAAAATAGAGTGCTTTGATATATCTAATATACAAGGTAAGGATGCTGTAGCATCAATGTCAGTTTCTATAGAAGGACGAGCAGCTAGAAGGGAATATAGAAAATTTAAAATCAGATGTAAAGACAGTCCTGATGACTTTTTAATGATGAGAGAAGTTATTGAAAGAAGATATTCCAAACTTGATGAAAAAAATTTTCCTGATACCATCTTAATTGATGGCGGTTTAGGACAAATAAATGCAGCAGCAGAGGTATTAAAAAAAATAGGAAAATTTGGTTTGAGTGATTTATTAAGTCTTGCAGAGCGTGAAGAAGAAGTATACAAATATGGTGAAAAAACACCTTATAGATTTAGTAAAGATAATGAAGCCTTGAAAATTCTTCAAAGGGTCAGAGATGAAGCACATAGATTTGGTGTTGCTTACCATAGTAAACTTAGAAGTAAAAGAATCATCTCTTCAGAATTAGATAAAATTGAGGGCATTGGTCCTGCTAGAAAGAAGATTCTGCTTAATAAATTTTTAACCGTTTCAGCTATAAAAAAGGCTTCTATAGAAGAACTTTCGGAGTTTATCCCTAAAAAAATCGCTGAAAAAATAAAAAATAACTTATCCTAATTTTATTATTTATAGTATAATAAGTGAGATTAGTTAAACTGGATGGTGAATTATGATAATAGTTTTTTATATAATTATAGCCTTTATAATTTTTGTTTTCTTTTCATTTCTTTATATGAAAAAAACAATCAGCCAATATATGAACGAAGAATTAAAAATCATAACAGGTCTGAAAAATAGAGAAAAAATTGATAATATTCCAGAAAATATTAAGGCTGAATATGAAGAAACTTTAGAAGAAATAGTTAGACAAGAAAATGATTTAAAAACTTCTATTGAAGAATTAAAGGAGTATAGAGATGAATTGGATATAACATACAACACTTTAGTTTTAAAATCTTCTCAATTAGAATATACAAATCAAATTCTTGAATTAAGGGTAAAAAATCTCTCAGATCTTAATCAAATTTCAAGAAATGTATCTTCAATGTTTGATCTAAATAAAATTATAGATACTATAACTGATGCCTTTTTTATACTGACTCCTACTAAAAGAATGGCAATATATCTTTGGAATGAAGGGAAACTTATAAATAAAAAGATAAAAGGAGTTATAGATTATACCAAAGATGTAGAATATCCTTTAGAATCCTTTCATAAATTTACAAGAGAAGATTTTAATAAGATATATTATGATTTAGCAAGAAAAATGACTGTTTTAAATGATGAAAAAATAACAATTTCTCATTTAAAAGTAAAGACAAAGGAAATTGGAGTAATATTCACTATTCAAGATAAAAATAAATTAATTGAAATTAATAAAGAAATGATCTCTGCTCTTACTATTCAGGCATCAATAGCAATTGACAATGCCAATAATCATGCTGAACTTCTAATTAAAGAAAGAATTTCACAAGAATTAGACTTAGCTGCAAACATTCAAAAGCAAATCCTTCCTGCAAATATAGATGGTGTTAAAAATATTGAAATTGCAACTTATTTTGCCCCTGCAAAAGAAATAGGTGGAGATTATTATGATTATTCTATCAAAGATAATATTTTTTCAGTGAGTATAGCTGATGTAAGTGGAAAAGGTGTACCTGCAGCTTTTTTGATGGCATTATCTCGCTCTATGTTGAAAACAATAAAGCATATATCTAGTTTCAGTCCCGCTGAAGAATTAAATCTTTTTAATAAGATTATATATAAAGACATCACTGAAGACATGTTTATAACTATAATGAATGGAAAATATAATATGGAGACTTCAACATTAACTTATTCAAGTGCTGGTCATAATCCTTTAGTAGTATATAGAAAGGCGTCTGATACAATCGAACTCTGTGGTACAAAAGGTGTCGCAATAGGTTTTATGAATGATTATGCATATAGGGATAAAAAACTTATTTTAAAGAAAGGTGATATAGTAGTATTTTATACAGATGGAATTATTGAAGCCGAAGATGAAAGAAAAAATATGTTTGGAATGGAAAAATTAGTAGCAACAGTTTATGAAAATTCTAGCCTTAGTGCTGAAGATTTAAAAGAAAAAATCTTAAGTGAAATTCTAAAATTTAGAAAAGAGCATGAGCAAGTTGATGACATAACTTTTGTAATATTAAAATGTAAAAATTAATGAGGAGGAATATGAGTAACAAAGTTTCTATAGGCGGACAAGCTGTCATAGAAGGAGTGATGATGAGAGGAACTGAGTGCTTAGCCACGGCGGTCAGAAAACCTTCTGGAAAGATTGTCTATAAAAAAACAAAAATAATAGGAAAAGATAACAAATTTTTTAAAAAGCCTTTTATTAGAGGTATTGTTATGCTCTTTGAATCTCTTGTTTTGGGTGTGAAAGAATTAACCTTTTCTGCAAATCAAGCTGGTGAAGAAGAAGAAAGCTTATCTGATAGACAAGCTGTTTTGACTACAATTTTCTCTTTGAGTTTAGGAATAGGGCTCTTTATAGTTCTACCCTCTATTATTGGCGGATTTTTCTTTGCAGATAGCAAAATTAAAGCAAATTTAACTGAAGCTATTGTAAGACTTAGTTTATTTATTGGTTATATATGGCTCATATCATTTTCAAAAGATGTAAAAAGAGTTTTTGAATATCATGGTGCAGAACATAAGTCTATCTATGCTTATGAAAATGATATGGAGTTAACTCCTGAAAATGCTAAAAAATTCACTACTTTACATCCTAGATGTGGTACTAGCTTTTTATTTATTGTAATGTTTATTGCTATAATTGTTTTTTCTGTTATAGACTTTATTCTTCCTATACCTAGTAATTTATTTTATAAATTTTTAATAAAAGTTATTTTAAGAATACTTCTTATGCCACTTATTGCAAGTTTATCTTATGAATTACAGAGATATAGCAGTAAACACTTAGATAATCCACTTATAAAATTGATATCGTTACCTGGTTTAGCATTACAAAGAATAACTACAAAAGAACCTGATATGGAAGAACTTGAAGTTGCAATAGTAGCAATTAAAGCATCATTAGGGCAAGAAGTTACAAATGCTGAAGAAGTTTTTGAATAAAAGAGGAGAGTAGAAAAATGAGATTAAAAAATGAAATAGAATATGTTTTTAGAATACTTAATTATCTTTCATTACAAGATAAAAATAGAATAGTTACTTCAAACGAAATAGCTGAGAAAGAAAATATACCTCATCTATTTAGTATAAGAGTTCTTAAAAAAATGGAAAAAAAGGGTTTATTAAAAATTTATAAAGGCGCTGCTGGTGGTTATAAATTAAATAAAAAACCTGAAGATATTACTTTAAAAGATGCCGTTGAAGCTATAGAATCTGAAATAATTATTAAGGATAAAAGTTGTGTAGTTGGGCAAACAAGTTGCTCAGTTATATTTAATGTCTTAGAGAAAGTTGAGAATAATTTTTTAAATAACTTACAAAAGTTTAATTTTAAAGATCTAACATCACAGGATAAAGATATAATGGAAATTAATTTTCAAGATAAGATATAAGTATTTTTATTATAATATAAATAAATTTTAAATGACACCTATAAAACTTAGGTGTTATTTTTGTTTTCAATTTAAATAAAAAAATTTAAAAATAATAAGTATTTAAAAAAGAATTAATTTTATTTTTATAAAATTTATTAGATTATAAAATATTTTTAAGTTTTGCAAAAAAATTATTTTTATAATTTAAATAAAAATGTTATACTAAAATAACATAAAAATAAATTTAGGAGGTATAAAGTGAAAAAAATATTGAAATTAACTTTATTTTTCTTACTTAGTTTAGTATTACTGGTAGCATGTGGAAAAAAAGAAGATAAAACTGAAGCTGTAAATGATAAAGCTATAGTAATAGGTCAAACATTTGTTGTTGGTGCTATAGAACCAACTGTGGGAGGAACTCCTTGGTCTTTAACTACTCATGGACTTAGTGAAACTGTTTTTTCTTTAAATAGAGAAGGGAAATTAGTTTCAAGATATATTGATGATGTTAAAAGAATAGATGCATTAACTTGGGAATTAACTTTAAAAAAAGATATTAAATTTTCTGATGGAAGCATTGTAGATGCTGAAGCACTTGTTTGGTCCATGAATACAATTATGGAAAAAAATCCTTTATCTAATGCTACCGCTGGAAAAGTATTTTTTGAAAAAACTGGAGATTATACTATTAAAGTCATTGTTGAAAGAGAAACACAAAATTTAAAAGCTCTTTTAACTGAATGGACAAATATAATATTTAAAGAGACAAAAGATGGGTATATTTTTACTGGTCCTTTTATAATTAAAAGATTTGAACCTAATGTTTCATTAGAACTTATACCTAATCCTTATTATGAAAATGCAGATAAAAGAGGAGAAGTTGTAGTAAAAGCATTGAAAGATCTTTCTTCTTTAAAACTTGCTTTTGAATCTTCAGAGCTTGATATGGCTTTTGGAATAACTCCAGAAATAGCTGATGAGTTAAAAACAAATGGAAAGATAATTGAAACTATTGATGCTGGTTATCAATATTTTGGAATATTTAACACAAAGTCTGAAATTTTATCTGATACAGCTGTTAGAGAAGCAATAAATTTAGGACTTGATAGAAATGATTATATTAAAGTTTTAAAAGGTGGAAGAATAGCTAATGGTTTATTTGCACAATATTTTTCTTTTGCTGGCGGAATTGACTTAGAATTTAATTTAGAAAAGGCAAATAAAATTCTAGATGATGCAGGTTGGCTTTTAAATAATTCTGGAATAAGAGAGAAAGATGGAAAAGAATTAAAAATTAATTTGATGACTTATAATAGTAGACCTGATTTAAAGACTATAATGCAAGTTATGCTTGCACAATTAAAAAAATTAGGAATAGAAGCTTCTACTGTAATAGTTGATAACATTGATGCTGAAGCTAGAAAAGCTGAATTTGATTTAATTTTATATGCACAACATTCTGCTCCTACTGGAGATCCTGCATACTTTTTAAATCAATTTTTTAGAACAGCTGGATCTAAAAATCTGATGAATTATTCTTCTAATAATGTTGATGAGTTACTTGATAAATTAGGAAAATTAAACTTCAGTGATGAATCTATTAAAGTAGCAAAAGAAATTCAAGCTGAAATATACAAGGACTTACCAGTTTTATTCTTAGTTGACCCTGAATGGAATGTAGCCTTATCTGAAAGATTAAAAAATTATAAACCTTACTCAGGAGATTATTATATAATTAATTCTGAATTATATAAATAATATTATTTAAGAAATCTAGTAAACCTAAAAGAGGTTGTTGCATTTTTATAATTTAAATTTGCAACAACCTCTTTTAAAAATAAAGAATTTGGAGGTAGAAAATTGAAATATATTTTGAAATGGCTATTTTTATTTTTAGGAATAACTTTATTAATTTTTTCTATTGTTAGAATAATGCCATTTAGTCCTGTTGAAATGCTTTTACAACAATATAATCTACCTTTTACCGAAGAAAATAAAAAAATGTTAATTGAACAATTCGGATTAAATGTAAATATTTTTACACAATATATAAAATGGCTAATAAATTTTTTAAAAGGAGATTTTGGGCAATCTTTTCTTACAAAAATGCCTATAAGAGATGAAATGTTAAGAAAATTACCTTATTCCTTTTTTATAGGATTTTCCTCTCTTCTGCTTGCAATAGTATTATCTTTTATCTTAGGATATCTATCTGCAATAAAAGAAAATTCTTTATTTGATATATTTACTAGAGGGCTTTCAATTTTTAATTTGACCATTCCTTCTTTTTTATGGGCTATTTTAATAATTTACTACTTCGGTGTTAAAATAAAAGCAATAAAATTCTTTACTGATGGAAGTTTTTGGGGAATAGTATTTTCGATTTTAATTTTAACTCTTTATCAATTGGGCTCTTTATCAAGAATTGTTAGACAAGCTTTTGTTCGCTTAAAAGAAGAGAGTTATGTGAAGTTTTATGTTTTAAGAGGATTTAAAATGGAATATATCTTATTAAGACATTGTTATAAGCCTGTTTTATACTCACTTTTTTCAGCAAGTATTTCAAGATTCTCTTCTGTTATAGGTGGAAGCACTGTCTTAGAATTTGCTTTTGCAATTCCAGGAATAAGCTACTTCCTTATAAATAGTATAATTGCTAGAGATTACAATGTAATTCAAGCTTATATTTTATTTGTATTTATATGGATGTTTCTAGTTCATTTATTTTTTGATTTTTGTTTAATTTTTTTGAAGGAGAAAAGGTAAAAATGAAAAAAATTTTTAATTTATCAAAAATTATAATCCTTTTAAATTTATTTTTAATATTAATACTGTTTTTTCTTTCTAAAAAATTAAACACAGATATTAATTTAGATAAAATTTTTATGCCCATTTCTTCTGAGAATTTATTAGGGACTGATGATTTAGGTAGAGATATTTTATCACTTTTGATAGTGGGGGCTATAAAAACTTTGAAGGTTGTTCTTATATCTGTATCTATTTCCTTTTTTATCGGAAGTTTTTTAGGAATGACTTCTGGATATTTTGAGAATAATTTAAGTATATTTATAAAATCTCTAGTAGATTTAATGATGATAGTCCCTTCTTTAATCTCTGCTATAATAATAAGTTCAATTTTTGGAATAAATCCTATTACAGCTGGTATGACCTTAGGTATATTTGGTATAGGTTCATATATGAACCAAGCTGAAGCGTTGACCAAAAGAGAAAAAAATAAGGAGTATATAGAAGCATCAATAATATTAGGAGTCCCTCAACCTATTATCTTATACAAAAATATTTTCTTCAATATTTTACCTCAACTCTTAATCAATCTAGGAAACACTGCAAGCTCGGTTATTTTACAATATTCTGCATTAAGTTTTATAGGGTTGGGTGCTGATTATACAAAGCCTGATTGGGGAACTATGCTTTACCAATATAGAATTTATCTAATTAAAAAGCCTTTTTTGATTATATTTCCAAGTTTAGCAATTTTTTGGGTATCTCTTTCTTTTAATTTATTATTTGATAAGGAGAAAGTTTATGAATAATTTATTAGAAATAGAAAATTTAGAAATCATATCAAAGAAAGAGAATATTAAAATTTTAAAAGATATAAATCTTATTTTAAAAAAAGGTGAATTTTTAGGAATTGTAGGAGAATCAGGAGCTGGAAAAACAACTCTTATAAATACTATAACTGCCTTTTTAAATGAAAAAAATTTTTTATTGTCAGGAAAAATTAAATATTTTAATAACTTTTTTATTTTAAACAACGAAAAAATTATAAAATATAATGAAAAAAGAGAGTTTTGTAAAAAACATATAGGAATTATCCCTCAAGATTCTATTAATTCTTTAAATCCCTATGAAAAAATAAAAAATCAAATAATAGAAACATATATTTTGCATAATAATATTAAAGACAAAAACAAAATAATAAGCATAACAAAAAAAATACTTAAAGAAATGGGATTTGAGAATATTGATATAATTTTAAACAGTTATCCCAGTCAACTTTCAGGTGGACAAAGACAAAGAATTACTATTGCTTTATCCCTATGTGCGAATATAAACCTATTATTAGCTGATGAACCTACTACTTCTTTAGATGCTATAAATCAATATAAATTTGTGAATTTTTTAAAAAAAATATGTTTGGAAAAGAATTTAACTCTCATCTATATATCCCATGATATTAGATTACTTTCTCAAATATGTAATAGAATTATAGTTATGAAAAATGGCGAAATAGTTGAAGATGCTTCTTCATATGATATATTTAATTATCCAAAGCATGAGTATACTAAGTTGCTCATTGAAAGTGTGGTGTTATAACATGAGTGCAAATATTTTAAAATTAGAAAATATTACAAAAATATATGACAGTGGTATTGGTGTAAAAAATATAAATTTAGAAATAAAAGAGGGTGAAGTTTTAGCTCTTGTCGGAGAATCTGGAAGTGGAAAATCTACTATTGCAAGATTAATAGTGGGACTGTTAAAAAAAGATAAGGGTGAAGTATTCTTTAAAAACATAAATATTTCTGATAGTAAAAAAAATTTTAAACATAAAATACAAATGATATTCCAAAGTCCTTATAGTAGCTTAAACCCCAGATATAAAGTTAGAGAAATAATTTCTGAAGGCATAAAATATCAAAAAATTTTACCAAAAGGACAAAAGTTGGATGATTATTTAATCTCACTCCTGACTGAAGTAGGATTAAATGAAAATATTCTTGAGCGTTATCCTTCTGAGCTTTCAGGCGGACAAAGGCAAAGAATAGGAATTGCTAGAGCATTAGCTGTTAAGCCTGAGATAATAATAGCTGATGAATGTCTTTCTGCCCTAGATACTCTAACACAAAAACAAATATTAGAACTTCTAAAAAAAATAAGAGAAGAAAGAAAATTGACTTGTATTTTTATATCTCACGACTTATCTTTTGTAAAAAAAATATCTGATAGAGTTGTTGTCTTAAAAGATGGAGAGATAGTAGAAATATCTTCAAAAGAAGAAATTTTTAAAGAGCAAAAACACGAATACACTAGAGAACTTTTTAAATATATATTAGATTTAAAATTAAAAAATTTTTAAGATAAAGAAATTCTTTATAAGTCCCAAAAATTAAATTTTATTTCAGTTTCATTGTAATTCACTTTTTCATAGTATACTTTATATAATTTGCTACTATATTTAAAGGATTTTAACTTACTCAAATATTGATCTAATATAGATTTTTCATAAGCAGCTATCATAAAAAAAGAACAATTATAGCCTGCATTTTGTATAAACTTAATATTTTCTAAAAATTGTTTAGAATTATAATCTCCCTCAATTTTTAAAAATAAAAAATCAAATTTTTTACCTTTTTCAACTAGTTCTGGATAGCCAAAAAAACTTATTATTTTTCTCAATTTATAAAATAATAAAAATTTCCCCTTGTATTCTTTTACTGTAAAGATTTTATTAGATTTCTTTTTTAATATTATTTGAATATCTCCCCGATTTATAAGTAATTCATCTTCGACTTCTAAATTTCTTATATTTTTATTTTTTATACTATAAAAATTTATATTTTTATAGAATTCATAAGTTGGCATAGATTTTCTTTTTTTTATCAAAATATTTTGAGCAATTTTATTATCACTTAAAATACTTGTAATAATAGTAAAAATTCCTTTTTTTTCTATTTCTGTTATGAGTATTTTATATGCTTTGGAAAAATTAATTTTATTTCTATAGTCTTTTCTTATCCTAAATGAATTAAGATAAGCAAGCTTATTGGAAAGTATGGTACAAGCTCCTACACCTACAATTTCCTCATTTAATTTATCTAAGCCTACTACAATAATAACTTCTCCAATACCATCTTTTTTCAAAGATTCAAAAAGATTAGGATTTTTTATATATTTTAATACTAAAAAACCTTCCATATCCTCTTCATTTAAAATATCTGAAATTTTATTTGAATATTCTGAATTTTTTATAATTTTAAATTCTATATTTTTCATAAATCTCCAATCTAAAGTAATTTAAAAAATTTTTATTTAGGCAGCTCATCTAAATTTTCAGCATAAGGGAGATCGTATTTCTCAAATACTTCATTTTTTAAATTAAAATTTTGTGAAAAGAATATTATAAACATTCCTAAATCAAAATTCCTTTTTAATTGTATAAAAGCTCTTTTTATTATAGATGGCCATTCAAAAAATTTTTTTCTTGCATATGCACATTTCTTTGAAAGTTCATCTGGACTTTGATCTTTAGGTAAAAAAGCTATTCTACCATAAGGATAATTTGAATCCAGCCACCACTTTTCACATAAAAGTCTCTTTTCTTCTTTTAATTTACTATAGATTCCTGTTTTAGGAAAAGGGACTAGGTGATTAAAAGCTGCAAAGTAAAAAGCATGTTTTTTTGCAAATTTTATAGTTTCATCAAAAACAGCTTGACTATCATTCCCGAAACCAAAAACAAATGTTGCATATATTCCAATTCCATAACTATGAATTTTTTCTGTTAATTCATTTATTTCTCCGACTGTACTTCTCCATCCCTTACCCATATCTTTTAAAATATTAGGATTCATAGATTCATATCCTATCAATATCATTTTACATCCACTTTTTTTCATCCAATAAAGTAGCTCTTCATTTTTTGCCATTGTTATAGCTCCTTGACTTACCCATTTTATTTTTAAGGGAACAATGGCTTTACAAATTTTTATAGCATATTCATGATCAGCTACAAAGTTATCATCTATAAAAAATACATATTTTTTTCCTGAGTTCTTGATATCTTGAACTACTTCTTCAACAGGTCTACGAAAATATTTTTTTTGATAATAGGAATGTATAGCACAAAATTCACAACTAAAAATACAGCCTCTGCCTGTTTCTACTAATGCTAAGGCAGAATACTTTTTATCTTTATAAATACTTCTATCTGGCATCGCAAAAAATGTATGTTTTCCATGATAAATTTCTTTTAACTTATTTTCCTTTAAGTCTTCTAGCATTTTATGCCAAACACTTTCCGCATTTCCAACAATAATAGAATCAAAATTTTGCGAGCACTCTTCTGTTTCAACTGTTGGATGATACCCTCCTGCTAAAACTTTTATACCTCTTTCTCTAAATTTTTTTGATATATCATAAGCTCTTTTAGCAGTATAAGTTTCAACTGAAATTACAACCAAATCAGTTTCTTCCTGATAATTTATAAATTGATTTCTATCATCATAAAAATTTGTTTCAATTTCATTTGGAGTTAGGGATTTTAGAACTGCTATCATAAGTGGTTCCATATTTTTCCATGTCTTTATATATTTTTCTCCCTTTTTCTTCCCTATAGCTGGTAAAATAAATGTAATTTTCAAATTTTCCTCCTACTTTGAAAACATTAAAAATATATTTTTTCGTATTTTAAAAATTTGCGTGCATGTTGTCTAAAGAAAACTTCAGCAATTAACTTGATGCCTTTATTTTTTGAATTTTTTACTCTTTTTAAAATTCTTTTAAAAGTAAAAGATTCAATCCAAAGCTTATAAAACTCCTGTTGTAAAGTTTCATAGGACATATTTTTAGGTTTAAATACAACTGTTTCAGTATCATAATAATACCAATCTTTTGTAAGTAGTCTTTTTTCCTTTTCTAGTTGTTCATAAAAAGGGGTTCCTGGATATGGAGTTAAAACACTATATCTAGGTATGTCTACCCCTATATCCTCAACAATATCTGGTATTCTTCTAATGGATTCAACAGTATCTGTATCCATACCTATCATTATCGTAGCAAGTATTGATATACCATAACTCTGTATTGTCTTAACTAATCTTTTATATTCTTTAACTTTATTGAAAGCTTTGTTCACATCATTTAGATTTTCTTGTACAAAACTTTCTAAACCTATTACTAATCCAATACACCCTGATTCCTTCATCAAAGATAAAAACTCTTTATCATTACCCACATTTATTGTCGCAGAGGCAGACCACTTAATTTTTAATTTTTTTAATTCGCTTAATAGTTTTACACTATATTCTCTATCGGATAATATATTTGGATCGTAGAATATCCATTCCCTATACCTATTCCTTTTTATTTCTTCTATAATATAATCTATATTCCTTAAATCATTTTTTCCTCTAAACATTCTTGTAACTGAGCAGTATGTACACCTGTTATTACAACCATTATTAGCAACAATTGTACCGTAACTTAAAAAGTATCTTCTACTCTTTAATAGTTTTCTATTTAAAGGTTTATATTCATAATTTTCATTTACTGGTTCAAAGTATTCTCTCTTAGGATTTCCATTATATAAATCTTCCAAAAAATTTGGAAAAGCTATCTCTGCTGCTCCAACTATCACAGTGTCAAAAAACTCCAATGCCTCTTCTTTTAATGCAGTTGCATAATGACCTCCTATAAGCGTGTGTGCTCCCCTTTCCTTCCAAAATTTTCCAATTTCTTTTGCTCTTCTTGAAGCAGATATAACAGAAGAAATACATACTAAATCAAATTTTTCATTTTGATATTTATCGGAAGTAGCATCATATTTATCTGCTCCTTCATCTATCAAAAATATTTTAGCATCATACTTCTCCTTGTTAATTAAAGATTCTAATGTTATTAAAGTTATCTGTGCATAGTATTTTTTAAAATATGTAGGCTCAAATTTATATACATTATCTTTAGCTAATACTAACATTATTTTCATAGTCATATCCTTCATAGTAAAAATATATATTTTATAAAATTGGAATATCAGAGTTATCAGTCATTTTCTCATAATTAAAATCTTCTAATTTATCAGCATAATGTCTATATCCTAAATTGGTGTTCAATAGAATGGGTGCTATAATAGAAAATCTAGCAATTCTTTTAAATATAGAGCTAAATTTATATGTTTCTCGCCAGGCATATATTGCTCCATCTTGTAATTCTTTAGCAGTCATATTTTTAGGGTGAAATACACTGTGTTGAACATCGTACATAGCCCAATTTCTCTCAAATATTCTGCCTTCGTTCTCCAGCTCTTCATATAACTTTGTTTTGGGAAAAGGAGTCAATATTGAATATCTAGGTAAATCGACCTTCATTTTAATTACTTCCTCAACTGTTCTTTTAAAAACATCTTTATCATCTCCATCGGAACCAAAAGTAAATGTTCCATTTACTGCTATATCAAAAGAATGTAATTTTTTCATTAATAAATGATAATCTGCTAATAAATTTACACCTTTATTCATAGCTTTTAAAGATTCTTTTGTCATAGCTTCAAATCCAATCAATAGCCCCTTACAGCCACTGTCAGCCATTAATTTTATAAGTTCATCATCATGTACAAGATTAGAGGTTGCAAGTCCAAACCACCATTTTTTTAACGGTTTAAGTTCCGTAAATAATTTTTTTGCATATTCTCTATCTGCAATTAAATTTAAGTCAATAAACAATACTTCTTTTTTCTCAAATGTTTCTATTTCTCTTATTACTTCTAAAACAGGTCTTTTTAAAAAAGTTGGATAAAGTGCTTTTCCCACGCAAAAGCTACAATCAAGAGTACATCCCTTAGTCGCTTCTATACTATTTATTGAAACATATCTTTCTTTTTTTAATATATTTCTTTTAGGAAATTTTAAATTTTCTAAACTATTATTCTCTTGAACATAAAATTTTTTTAACTTATTTTGCTTCATATCTTCTACTACCTTCGTAAAAAGACTTTCGGATCTTCCAATTATAACACTATCACAGTAAATTATGGCTTCCTCAGGACAAAGTGTAGGATGTGGTCCTCCTAAAACAACTTTTTTACCCTTTTTCCTGAAATAATTTGCAAATCTATAGACTCTTTCTGCAGTTCCCGTGATTGAGGTCATAACAACAACATCAGCATCCAAATCCAAAGGGATTTTTTCAATCGTTTCATCAAAAATTTCCACTTCTACATCCTCAGGTGTATAAGCTGCAAGCGTTGTTAGGGTAAGTGGAGCATAGTGTAGAGCTTTTTTAAAAGTTCCGTTAAATCTATACATTGCTCCTGCTGGAGCTAAAAAAGCTATTTTCATCAGAAATAAATCCTCCCTTAAATTTTCTTTCCCAACCAAATCTATTATCTAAGATTTGAAATTTAATATCTCCTAATTTTTGTGTTTTTAATTTTTCTTTCATATATATTTTTAATGCATTTTTTTCTTCTATTAAAAAAATTCTAGCTCTTTCTAATTGTTTTAATTCTAAAGCATAATTATAGTGGTATGCCTCACATAAATATAAATTAATTTTATCTTCTAAAAGTTTCAATTTATCTCTTTCTATATTTTTATTTTTTAACTCTAGAAATAAAGTATAGAATATTATTTTCTTATTATTATAATTAGACTTCAAACTTGTTGGTGCAAATAAATTAAATTCTCTATCTATATTTAATTCTTTAAAAAGTTTTTCTAGTTGTTTTTCAACAAAAGAGGATTCTAATTTCTCACCAACTATATCTGAAAATTTATTATTTCTACCTATAAATTTTATAAGTGCTATACCCTCATAAAAATCTACAACCTCTATTACATCATTTGTATTATACCTATAAAGTCCAGCACTTGTAGTTACAATTACAATATATTGTTTCCCTAATTCTAACTCCTGTAAAAGTTTTATACTTTTCTCATTTTTATGAAAACTAGAACCTATTTCTATAAATTCATAAAAAAAGGAATTATAAGCTATTATACTACCCTTAGATATTTTTGTTAGAGGAAAGCTTAGTATACACTCTGTAGACATTAAGCCCTTACCCTGAAATTTTACTTGAGGAAATTTTTCTTTTAATTTAATAAAGAACTCAAAAGAGCTTGAATCCGTCCAACAACTTATTATTTTTAAATTTTTCCATATTTCTGAAAAATTTAAGTTGTTTTCTTTGGATAATAAATTTATTTTTAGAAACTCTACTCTCTCTTTACTCCAATTTTTTTTATATTTCTTTTTAATACTTTTGAAATAATTTTTATCTCCTATATTACTATCTTTAAATTTTACATCCTCTAAGTTTTTTTCTTCTAGTAACTTTAATATTTTTATTTTATTTTTAGCTATAAAATCAAATAAAATTAATAAAAAACTTGGACTCCATATAGAAATCATTGTAAGCTTTTTTGCTAAAAGTAAAAATACTGATGTTAATAATAAAAAATCTTCTATATTTTCAATATTTTTTATTTCCTTAGGTACTACAAAAATTTTATTGAGAATATAACTGGAAAATTTACTAAAATATGAGGTGTCGTCTTCTATTCCAACTTTTATATTGCCCTTTGTACTTCTTTCTCTCTTCAACATAGGAGAAAGCGACCAATATACGCTTCCTTTATACAGACCTTTATTATTTTCATATAAATCATAGAGCCAAACATAGACAGCAGAAGTATAAGTTTTTAAAAAACTGTCTGTATAAGGTATGTATTTAGTTGCTGTTGTACTACCACTAGTCAATTCAAAAAGCTTTATATCATCAACAAATAGTATATTTTTTTCCCCATTTTTAATTCTTTCAATAAAAATCTCTAAATCTATATAATCAACTATAGGGACTCTCTTTTGAAATTCTTTTAAAAAATCATCATCTTTTAAAATATCAGAAACAGAAAATTGCTCCAGATATTTAGTTTTTCTATTTTTCATTATTATATCAAATAAAATTTTTTTTTGAATTTTTTTGATATCTACAGTTGAATTGAAGAATTTTCTATGATATTTCTTACATAAAAATATAAATAATTTATTTAATAGTCTATATTTTATATTCAAAAGTCCTCCTATATAAATACTTTATAATTTTAAATTTTTAACTACTCTTTTTCCTAAATTAGTTAAGTTTTCATAAGAAAGTTCTGCTAAACAAACTAGTTCATCTCCTTCTTTATAATTAGGATTTTTAGAAATAAAAAATTGTATGTCTCTATTTAATTGCTGTTTAGAGTTTATACTTACAACATTCTCTTTTAAATAGTCATTACTACTATCATTTCTAATTACTCCACTCTTCATATCATACCTATTAGCATAGAGTTTTTGTCCATATAATTCTTTAATTTTCTTCTCTTTTTTACTTTCAATAACACCTAATTTAGGAGAATAGTTTTTAAAATAAGTTGGTAGATACATATATGTTTTTATTCCCTTGGAAATAAGAAACCAGTATGTCTTTATATTCAATAGATTATTTTTTTCACTTTCTTCTAAGCAAAATTTTATCCATTCTTTTTGAAAACTAATACTCCAAGAAAACCCCTTTTTAATTATTGTATCTCCTGAAAATAACCCTATTATAGTTTCATTTTCTTCTTCTAAACTTATTTTTATCTTTTTTAAAGTTGAAAAACCTATTAATTCTTCAGAAGAATAAACTAAAAAAATATTATCTTTAATATAGAGATCTTTTATAAACTTATCTATATTTATATTTTCATAATGATCTGTCATTAGAGTATACATTTTATTTATAATTTTTTTATCATTTTTTATTTCCTGAATAGATAAAATCTTACATTTACTAATCATAAAAATAAAACACTCTCCTTTTTTCAAACATCGTATAACAAAATAAGGAGAGTGTCAACTTATAAGTTTATTATTTAACTTTATCTATTTTCCATATATTATTTACATATTCAGAGCTTGCTCTGTCAGCAGAAAAAATACCTGATTTTGCTGTATTTATTAGGCTCATTTGTCCCCATTTAATTTTATCTTGATAAACTTGTGCTACTTCTTTTTGTTTATCTATATATGCTTTAAAATCTGCAAGACACATATAAGGGTCATGGTTGATCAAATAGTCAACTATATTATTAAAACTAGTTCCATTTCCATCAATTGTTCTCATAAAATCCAAAGTGTTCTTTATTTCTGGAATAAAATTATAATACTCATAAGGCTTATAACCTTCCATAGATAATTTTTTTACCTCTGGAGTACTTAAGCCAAAAATAAATATGTTTTCTTCACCAACAGCTCCATAAATTTCAACATTAGCTCCATCCATTGTCCCTAGTGTAAGAGCTCCATTTAGCATAAATTTCATATTTCCTGTTCCTGATGCTTCTTTTCCAGCCTGTGATATCTGCTCACTTATATTTGCAGCTGGAATTATCATTTCAGCAAGAGTAACTCTATAATCCTCTAAAAATATTACTTTTATATAGTTTCTAACCAAAGGATCTGCCTCTATCATATCGGACAAAGAGCAAATTAATTTGATTATATTCTTTGCCATAACATAGCCAGATGAAGCTTTTGCTCCAAAAATAAATGTTCTTGGTTGTGGTCTTAAGGCATTAAATTTTATCTCTCTATAAAGATAAATTATATGCAGTGCATTTAATAATTGCCTTTTATATTCATGTAATCTTTTAACCTGTATATCAAAAATTGAGTTAATATCTACATTTATTCCTATTGAATTCTTAATATATTTTGCCAGTTGAGATTTTTTAATATCTTTTATTTTATTAAGTTCCTCTATAACAGTTTTATCGTCTTTGAACTTCATAAGCTCTTCAATGGTTGATAAATCGTTTAAAAAATTAACTTTTAATAAATCTGTTAAATAGCTTGTCAACTCTGGGTTAGACTGACCTATCCATCTTCTATGTGCTATTCCATTTGTAACATTATTGAATCTTCCTGGAAATATATTATTAAAATCTCTAAAAGTATCCTTGACTAAGATATCAGAATGAAGCTTTGAAACTCCATTTACATTGTAACTAGAAATTATACATAAATTGGCCATTCTTATCATACCATGGTGAATGATTGCCATTGTTTCAATATCAGCTGCTGCACCTTTTTCATAACAATATTTACAAAATCTACTATTAATTTCTTTTATTATTGTATAAATTCTAGGTAAAATAGGTTCAAAAAGATTTATTGACCACTTTTCTAATGCTTCTGCCATTATAGTATGATTTGTATAAGCAAAAGTTTTGGTAGTTATCTCCCAAGCTGCCTCCCATGAGTAAGAATATTCATCCATTAAAATTCTCATAAGTTCTGGTATACACATTGCAGGGTGAGTATCATTTATATGAATAGCAACTTTATCTGCAAAGTTGTCTAAAGTTCCATGAACTTTAAAATGATTTTTCACTATTTGCTGTAATGAAGCACTTGTAAAGAAATATTGTTGCTTTATTCTAAGTGCTTTTCCATTATCATTATCATCTGCTGGATATAATAGTTTAGAAATAGAGGTTGCTATAGCATCAGCCTCCATAGATTTTGCATATTCCCCTCTTTCAAATAATTTCATATTAAAACTAGAATTTGCTTTTGCTTTCCAAAGTCTTAGCACATTTACTGAGTCTGTTTTATAACCTGAAATCATAAGATCATAAGGTTCTGCTATTATAGATGTATAATCTTGATATTTTATTTTTAAACCATTCTTTGTCCATGTTTCTGTTGTTTTTCCATAAAATTTAATTTCCACATCCTCGTCTTTTCTGTGAGTTAAACCATATGAGCCGTATTCCAACCAATTATCAGGATATTCTTGTTGCCATCCATTTTGAATGGCTTGTTTAAAAATTCCAAATTCATATAAAATTGAAAAACCTGTTACAGGATAATCCTGACTTGTCCAAGCATCCATATAACAAGAGGCTAATCTTCCTAATCCTCCATTTCCAAGACCAGGATCTGGTTCCATATTATAAATCTTATCTATACTCATTCCTTTTTCATATAATAGATCCTTTACTTCTTCTTCTAAACCTAAATTAAATAAATTATTTCTAAGTGTTCTCCCAACTAAAAATTCCATCGACATATAATAAGCCTGTTTTTGTTCACTATCTTTTAATTTTTTATTATATTCATATCTCATTTCAGATAATCTATCTCTAGTAACCATCATCAAAGTTTGATATAATTGCCTCTCATTAGCTTCTTCTATTGAATTTCCAAATCTTGTCTCAAGATATTTTTTTATGCTTTCTGTAAAACTACTCATTTAAATATTTTCCTCCTGCTTTTTTTATTTATCTGTTACTACTTCCTTATACATTTTTAAATATTGCTGAGCAGAATTCTTCCATTTTGAATTATAGCTCATAGCATTTTTTATTATTTTATTCCATGAAGCTTTATCATAATAGTAGACATTTAATGCCCTTCTTATTGCATATAACATATCATACGCATTAAAAGATTCAAATGTAAAGCCATTCCCTGTTTTTTCTTCTGTATTAAAAGGTTCAACTGTATCTCTTAAACCTCCAACTCTATTGACTATAGGAATAGTTCCATATCTCATAGCTATTAGTTGTGAAAGACCGCAAGGTTCAGATTTAGATGGCATTAAATATATATCTGAAGCTGCGTATATCTTAGAAGATATTTCATTTGAAAACATTATAAGAGCTCTTGCTCTATCGTGTCTCCAAAATTCAAATTCTTTTAGTCTATTTTCATAATAACTATCTCCAGTTCCTAGAATTATAAGTTGAGTCCCCATATTAAGAATTTGTTCTGCTACTTCTAGCACCAAATTTATCCCCTTTTGATCTGTTAATCTTGTTACCATACTTATTATAGGAATTTCCTGATTTATTTCAAGCCCAAGTTCTTCTTGTAGCTTTAATTTATTTTCTATTTTTTCTTTATAGTTTCTTTTAGAATAGTTATGATAAATATTTTTATCTTTTTCAGGATTAAATTGTTGATGATCTATTCCATTGACTATGCCTCTTAGCTTCCATTTCTCTATTTTTAAAATTCTATCCATACCAAATGAAAAATAAGTATCTAAAAGTTCTACTGCATAAGTTTCACTTACTGTGTTTACTCTATCTGCAAGTTGGATTCCACCTTTTAATAAATTTACATCATTGTCATATAATAAACTATTGTGATACTTCTTTTCAATTCCAAATAAACTCACTAGTAACTCTTTACTGAATCTTCCTTGAAATTCAATATTATGTATTGAAAGCACTGATTTCATTGCTGAATAAAATTCATATCTCTTATTTTTTAGTATGCTTAAATAAACTATTGATAAAGCTGTATGCCAATCATTAGCATTTATCAAATCTGGTTTAAAATTAATATAAGGTATTATTTCTATCGCTGCTTTTGAGAAAAAAGCAAATCTTTCAGCATCATCATACTCTCCATAAATTTTGGAACGATTAAAATATTGTTCATTATCAATAAAGTAATATTTTACTCCATTTAATTTTGCTTCAAATATGCCACAATAAAGATTTCTCCAACCCAATGTTATAAATATATTTTTTAAAAATTTTATTTTATATTTTTTTCTATCTATATTAGAATATAGTGGTAAAACTACTCTAGTATCAGTTTTTTCTCTATTTAAAGCCTTAGGGAGAGAACCAATCACATCTCCCAGTCCACCAGTTTTAATAAAAGGCGAACATTCAGCAGCTATAAATAAAATTTTCACTTCCATCACCCCACAGATAAAGTATGTTTTTAAATAACTTTATTTTTTGGTACTGTAAATTGACAATTTACATCTCCTTTAAGTATTTTATCTTCAGTTATCAGTGCTAATTTATCTGTTATAACATAATCTAATTTTGCACCAGATTTTACAACTGTTCCTGACATAAGTATAGAATTTTTAACTTCTGCCCCTTCTTCTACTATAACATCTCTTGATATAAGAGAGTTTTCAACTTTTCCATATATACGACATCCATCCGCAAACATAGAATTAATTATTTCTGACTTTGTACCATAAAATGTAGGTGCACTGTCTTTTACTCTTGTTAAAATTTCAGTATCTGAAAGAAAAATTTCTCTACTAATATCTTCATTTAATAGATCCATATTAAAATTATAGTAATTACTTAAGGTATCTATAACTGCAGTATAGCCTTTTATTTCATAAGCATATACATTTAGTTTATTATAATTTTTAGAAATATAATCCTTTACTAAATCTTCCCATCCATAAGAAGTACCCTTTAAAATTATATCTTTTAATATATCTTTATGCATTAAAATTATTTTTACCAATGTATTACATTCATAATCCGCTCCATATTGGTGATAAAGAGAAGAATAAACTCTATTTCTTTGATCTACAATCATTTCATTTTCTTCAGGCATAGGTTTTCTTTTTACATATGCAACTGTAAAATCAGCATTTGTATTTTCATGAAATTCTAGCATATCTTTAAAATCAATGTTACATATAATATTTGAATCAGTTAAAATACAATAGTCTTGAAGCATTGAATTTATATAAGGTAGGGCATTATTTAAAGCCTCAAACTTAGTTTTTGATAAACCTGTGTTAGATATAGCCAAAGGGGGTAATATTTTAAGACCGCTATTTTTTCTATTCAAATCCCAGTCTTTTCCCCAGCCCACATGATCCATCAGTGAGTTATAATTATTTGTAGTTAAAATCCCTATATTAGGAACATTTGCTCTCACTAAATTTGAAAGAATAAAATCAACTGTTCTATATCTACATGCTATTGGCAGGGAAGCAAGAGTTCTATTTTTTATAAAACCACCTATGCTATAGTTTCTAAAGCTGTCAGCAAACAATATACAAAACGCATTCATCTTTCCTACCTCCTATATTTCTTTTTTAATAATTTGATTTTCTTCTATTATATCTTTATGCCCTACAACTGTAATCATATCTTTTCCAAGCTCTATTTTTTCATGACCAACTATGGCACCACTTTTAATAAAAGCATCTTCAGCTATAATAGAATTATAAATTTTAACATTAGCACTTATATGAGCATTTTTCATCACTACACTGTTATAGATTTCAGCTCCTTCTTCAACATATACGCCTGATGAAATAACTGAGTCTATAACTGCTCCCTTTATAGAGCTACCTTCAGAAATCATAGAATTAGATAATTTTGCTTTCTTTCCTATATACTGTGGTATAGATTCATAGTGTCTACAATATATTCTCCAAAGAGGATCATAGATGTTAAGTCCTTCTACATTATGAAGTAAGTCCATATTTGCTTGCCATAAACTTTCTATTGTCCCAACGTCTTTCCAATATCCTTTAAACGGATAAGCAAATAATTTTTTCCCTTCTTTTAACATCATAGGAATTATATCTTTTCCAAAGTCGTAGCTAGTACCTTCCATCTCTTCACATTTTATAAGATATTTTTTTAATTCTCCCCACTTGAATATATATATTCCCATAGAAGCTTTTGTAGAAATAGGTTTTTTAGGTTTTTCTACAAATTCACTTATTGATAAATCATTATAAGTATTTAATATACCAAACCTTGAGGCTTCTTCAAGATTAACATCAATATATGCAATAGTAAGGTCTGCATCATTTTTTTTGTGAAATTTTAACATTTCATTATAATTCATTTTATAAATGTGATCTCCAGATAGAATTAAAACATATTCTGGTGAATATTGTTCAATATAATTTAAATTTTGATATATAGCATTGGATGTTCCCTTATACCAATCTCCACTTTCTCCACCTGTATAAGGTGGCAATATTGAAAGACCACCATACATTCTGTCCAAATCCCATGGAGAGCCATTACCCATATAGGAATTTAGTTCCAATGGCATAAATTGAGTTAATACTCCAACAGTTGAGATACTAGAATTAACACAATTTGAAAGTGGAAAATCTATAATCCTATATTTTCCACCAAAAGGTACAGCTGGTTTTGCCATATTTTTAGTTAAAATTTGAAGACGCGTTCCTTGACCACCAGCTAATAACATTGCAACAATTTCTTTTTTTAATCTCATACCAGTTTATCCCCTTTCTTTAATATACTAAAATATGAAAGCATTACTACGTAACTATTATTTTTTTATTAAATAAATTGTTGAAAATGCTGGAATATTAAGTTCTATATGAAAAGTAAAGCCATTCCAACTTTCTTCAATTGTACAAATATTTCTATTAATCAAGCCATTTCCTCCAAATTTTTTAGCATCAGTATTTAAAAGAATCTTATAATTTCCTCTTTTATTTACACCAATTTTGTATTTTTTTAGCTCTTGAGAAGAAAAATTACTTATAACAAGTAAGTCATTCCCTTTTTTATCATATCTACTAAAAGCAAAAACATTATTTTTTGTGTCATCCACTGTATTCCATTGAAAACCTTCCCAACAAAAATCATTTTCCCATAAACTTTCTGTTTTATAATAAATTTTATTCATTTCCTTTATGAATTTATTATGTAAATTATGATTAGGATAATCAAGAAGTAACCAATCAAGAGATTTTTCTTCATTCCATTCTATAAATTGTGCTATATCTATACCCATAAAAGTCAACTTCTTTCCTGGATGTGCATACATATACGCCAAAAAAGCTCTTAAACTCGGAAATTTTTTTTCATATTCAACTGTAGCCCTATTTAAAATAGATTTTTTCCCATGTACTACTTCATCATGTGAAAGAGGTAAAATATATTTTTCTGAAAAAGCATAAGTCATTGAGAAAGTCATATTATTATGTATACCCTTTCTAAAATAAGGATCTTGTGAATGATATTTCAAACTATCATTCATCCACCCCATATTCCATTTAAAATTAAAACCTAAGCCTCCTTCTTCTACAGGATGACTAACTTTAGGCCAAGCGGTAGATTCTTCTGCTATCATAAAAGCACCCTTATATGTTTTATTTATATAGCTATTTAATTTTTTTAAAAATTCTATAGCCTCTAAATTTTCACATCCACCATACTTATTTGCTTCCCATTCTCCATCTTTTCTATTATAGTTTAAATATATCATTGAAGAAACTGCATCAACTCTCAAAGCATCTACATGGTATTTTTCTATCCAATAACTTGCATTAGAAATTAGAAATGATAAAACTTCTTTTTTTCCATAGTCAAAAATTCTTGTTCCCCATTCTTTATGCTCCATTTTTTTTTCTGAAGAATATTCATATAAATATGAGCCATCAAATTCGCAAAGACCAGATTCATCTTTCGGAAAATGACCAGGAACCCAATCAAGTATTACTCCTATATTATTTTTATGACATTCATCAACAAAATACATAAAATCTTCTGGTAAGCCATATCTTGAGGTAGGAGCAAAATAACCAGTCACCTGATAACCCCAAGATTTATCAAATGGATATTCTGATATGGGTAAAACTTCTATATGAGTATAATTCATCTTTTTTACATAACTAATAAGTTCCTTTGCTAATTCTCTATAATTATAAAAATCTCCATTTTTTTTTCTTTTCCATGAACCCAAATGAACTTCATATATATTCATAGGTTTGTTATATGGAACTTCTCGATTTTTCATCCAGTTTTTATCATTCCACTTATATTTAGGGATATTATAAACTTTTGAAGAAGTTCCAGGTCTTGTTTCAAAGTGTTTAGCATAAGGATCTGATTTATAAAGTACTTTACCACTTTTAGTCACAATTACATACTTGTATGAATCGAAT
Organism: Fusobacterium sp.; assembly: GCF_030528405.1. Classification (GTDB taxonomy): domain Bacteria; phylum Fusobacteriota; class Fusobacteriia; order Fusobacteriales; family Fusobacteriaceae; genus Fusobacterium. The sequence goes on along the minus strand of NZ_JAUMYY010000012.1, from coordinate 242 downwards.
AATTTTACATTATTTATTTCACATTCATAAAGACCATTTTTATTTATTTTTTTTGCTTCATATTTATAGGCTTGCCAATTACAAAACTCTCCAGTTACATAAACCTTTTTAGCATTCGGGGCCCATACTCTAAAAGTACATTTATTCTTTTTTAAAAAAGAGCCTAAATAATCAAAAGCTTTATAGTTTGTTCCTTCATGAAAAAAGTATTCTGCCCATTCAGTTTTACTTCTTTTTTGCAT
>NZ_JAUMYY010000062.1 GCF_030528405.1 Fusobacterium sp. | reverse complement strand
CTTCAACATAAGAGAAAAAGAGCCGTTGCTTTATTTATAAGCCCGGCTCTTTTCTCGTAGAAATTAAACTATATTTAAGGAAACGTTATATGATGACTATTTTATATCATAATTTAGTAAAAAAGTCAACAATTATTTTTTTTTAATTTTTTTACTTTCTATTCTATAAATTCTCTAAAAATTAAAAGGTGAAAAAATGCAAAATAGAGTTGAATATTAAGGAATAAAGTGCTATTATATAAATCAAATAAAATTTTTTAACTTGAATAATAAAGGAGAGAACTATGTTAGAATTAAAATTTATGCGTGAAAATATAGTTATGCTAAAAGAAATGCTAAAAAATAGGAATAACAATACCGATATGGATGAGTTTGAGAGATTAGACTTAAAAAGAAGGGAAGTTCTATCCGAAGTAGAAAGTTTGAAAAGAGATAAAAACAATGTTTCAACTGAAATTGCAGCATTAAAAAAAGCAAAGAAAAGTGCGGATGACCTAATAACTAAAATGGGGTTAGTTTCTTCTAAGGTAAAGGAATTGGATGCTATTCTTGCAGAAATTGACGAAAAATTAAAGAATATACAATTAACTATTCCTAATGTATATCATTCATCAACACCTATTGGTCCAGATGAAGAATACAATATTGAAATAAGAAAATGGGGAATTCCTAAGGAATTTTCTTTTGAACCAAAAAGTCACTGGGAGATTGGAGAAAACTTAGGGATATTAGACTTTGAAAGAGGAGCTAAGTTAAGTGGTTCAAGATTTGTTTTGTATAGAGGAGCAGCAGCAAGATTAGAAAGAGCACTTATAAATTTTATGCTTGATATACATACAACGGAACATGGTTATATAGAAAATTTAACTCCATTTATTGTTAAGCCAGAAATATGTGAGGGAACAGGACAGTTACCTAAGTTTGAAGAAGATATGTATAGAACAACAGACGACATGTATCTTATTTCAACTTCAGAGATAAGTATGACAAATATACATAGAAAAGAAATTTTAGAAGAAATGGAGCTTCCTAAATACTATACAGCATATTCACCTTGCTTTAGAAGAGAGGCAGGTTCTTATGGAAAGGATGTAAAAGGACTTATTAGAGTACATCAATTTAATAAGGTTGAAATGGTAAAAATTACAGATGCTAAATCTTCATATGAGGAATTAGAGAAAATGGTTCAGAATGCGGAAAAAATTTTACAAAAACTAGAATTACCTTATAGAGTGATTCAACTGTGTTCAGGAGATATAGGGTTTAGTGCAGCAAAAACATATGACTTAGAGGTGTGGTTACCTTCACAGAATAAATATAGAGAAATTTCATCTTGCTCAAATTGTGAGGATTTCCAGGCTAGAAGAATGGGACTAAAATATAGAGTTCAAGGAGAAAATAAAAGCGAATTTTGTCATACATTAAATGGTTCAGGTCTTGCAGTTGGAAGAACTTTAGTAGCTATTATGGAGAATTATCAACAAGAAGATGGTTCTTTCTTGATACCTAAGGTCTTAATTCCTTATATGGGAGGTATAGATGTTGTTAAAAAGTAGTTTATTTATATTACTTTTAACAAATATATTTTCTAATAATATGAAAATCTTGTTTATAGTTATGGGAATAGCAATAACTTTAAATATTATTTTTAACAAGGATATTAGAAAACATTTTAAAAGAATAAGAATATTAATATTCTTCTACTTATCAACTTTTTTAGTCCAGTTGTATTATAGTCAAGAGGGAAAAGTTCTATATAAAGTTTATAACTTTTATGTTACAGAAGAAGGTCTTATAAATTTTGGGACAAATTTTATAAGAGTATTAAATTTAATTTTATTGTCTTGGTTATTTAATGAAATAAAGATTTTTAAAGGAAGATTTAGTAGATATCAAAAAATTATAGAGCTAGTGATTGATCTTGTTCCTCAAGTTTTTGTACTCGTAAAGAAAAAAATGAATGCTAAAATTTTCTATAAACATATTTTAAATGAAATAAGAACTGAATATCACAAGGAAGTCTAGAAAATTTCTAGACTTTTTTTTGAAAAATTAAACAAATTAATATATTTTTAATTGATTTTTAAATGTAAAAATTTGTCCAAAAATTTAATATAGAAAGGACTAATTGCTTTACAAAAATAGCACAATATATTATAATTATATTGGGAAAATATATGTTTTGAAAAGTAAAAAAATGAAAGTATCTTGTCTAGGGGATTATGTACATATGAAAAGAGATAAAAAAATAAAAATTATTGCTACTGTATTTATTATATTAGCAGTACTTACATTGATTTTTAATAGAGCCTTATTTAAAATAAAGAAATATATTGACCAAAGTTTTTTACCTATTCAAAGTAAGATATATCAAACGGCTGAAAAGATAGGAGACATAAAAAATGCTATTTCCTCTTATAAGGAAATTTTAGAAGAAAATGAAAAATTAAAACGTGAAAATATGGAGTTTAAATTATTAAATTCAATTAATAAAAACATAGAGGAAGAAAATTTTAGGTTAACAAATTTACTTGAGATGAAGGAAAACAACCAAATCATAAAAAATTTAAAATTTGCAAGAGTTATATTTAGAGATGTTAATACTATAAATAACAAATTTTATATTGATTTAGGAAGAAAGAATGGAATTGAAAAAAATATGATAGTTATTTATGATGACTTTTTGATTGGGAGGATATCAGAAGTATTTGAAGGTTATTCATTAGTAACAATGATAACAGATAATAGTGCTAAAATTAGTGTAAAAACAGAAAATAACCTTTTAGGAATATCTCAGGGTAGTGATGACGGGAAAAACGAAATGTATTTTTTACCCTCAACATTTGAGGAAGGAATAGACTTAGGAGAAGAAATAAGAACTTCAGGTATAAGTGATATTTATCCTGAAGGCTTAAGAGTTGGAAAAATAAATGAAATAAATAAAGCAGAAAACAATATGTTTAAGAGTATAAAAATAAAACCAGAATTTAAAAGTAGAGATTTAAAAGAGGTTATGGTTTATAAGTATGAAAATAACCTTGAAAAGAAGGTGGAATAGATGAAGAAAATTGTAGTAATAATTCTAATGTTTTTTTCAGGCTTTGCTTATGCTGCAAAAAGCCTGTCAACATTAAAAACTTTGAAATTTGATGCCATAGAAAAACAAAATATAAACGGTAGAGAAAAAATGCTTAAATATAATGTAATTATAGAGTTTCCAAGCAAAATAAGAAAGGAGATATTATCTCCAGACTTAAATAAAGGCGAAATTTATATCTATGACGGAGAAAAAAAAACAATTTATTTACCCATATTTGATGAATACAAGGAAGTTGAAATAGATGGTGAAGAAAATAAAATAATACAAACAATAAATAAGATAAGAGACTTGGAAGTTAATTATCCAGATTTTAGGAAAGAATACAATCAAAAAAAACTTAAAGAATTATATATTGATGATAGCAAAACAATTTTAGTTTATATAAACGAATATATTGAACAGGAGTCTTATATCATACCAAAAAGCATAGAAATAAAGGATAACAATATAAGTTTAGGAACAGTTTTCATAGAAAACATTGAGATTAATCCCGAATTAAAGAAAGAAAATTTTGACTTAGAAAAAGGTAAAAAATGATATTTTTACGCGGAAATGGAATAGTGATATCTAAAAAAGAAATTGAGGAAGCAGATAGATATATAACAGTTTTTATGGAGGATTTCGGTAAAATTTCAATTTTAGTTAAAGGAATAAGAAAAAGTAAAAAAAGAGATAAAACAGCTGTGGACATTATTTCTTTAACAGATTTTACATTCTATAGAAAGGGAGAAAATATAATTATTTCAGAGTTTAATGGTATTGAAGGTTATAGAGAAATAAAAAATGATTTAGAAAAACTAAAAATAGTGTTTTATATTTTTTCGATTTTAAATCAGATATTAGTTGAAAATGGTAGAAATAGGAAGATTTATAATCTTTTAAAAAATAGTTTAGCTGCTTTAAATAAGTCTAAAGAAAGAAAAAAAGATTTGCTTATGTTAGCATATTTTATATATGAAATTATAAAAGATGAAGGAATTGTTCCAGAGGAAAGAGATAGTTCGATATTTTTTTTTAATAAAAACTTACAAAAGGAAAATATGATTTTAAAAGCACTTTTAAATGATAGTATAAAGGAATTAGTTAGAAATAACGATTATGAGATAGAAGAAGTAAAAAAAGTTATAAATATATTAGAGAGGTATATTAATGTCAATTTAGATTTAAAATTAGATGCTAAAAGGTTTTTATGGGGGGATTTTTTATGTTAGATGTTATAAGGATAACTGATTATATTTCGGAAGAATTAGTATCACTGGATTTAAAGGCTAAAAATAGAGATGAAGTATTGGTAGAATTATCAGAATTACTAGAGAAATCAGAAGATATAGAATCTGTTGATAATGATGTTTACAAGGCATTAATAGATAGAGAAAAATTAGGAAGTACTGGTATAGGGAAAGGTGTAGCTATACCGCATGCTAAAACAGAAAGTGCTAAAAGATTAACAGTAGCTTTTGGAATTAGCAAAAAGGGTATAGACTTTAAGTCATTGGATGATGAAAATGTAAATTTATTTTTTGTGTTTGCTTCTCCCAATAGAGATAGTCAGATATATTTAAAGGTTTTAGCAAGAATATCAAGATTAATAAGAGAAGAAGAATTTAGAATTCGTCTATATAATTGTACTAGTGGAGCAGAAGTTATAAAATGCATAGAAGAAAAGGAAAATTAATTAGGAGGAAATATGAAATGTCCTTTTTGTAGTTCAGAAGATACAAAAGTAGTTGATAGTAGAACAGCCTTAGATGGGTCTATAAGAAGAAGACGAGAATGCCTAAGTTGTCAAAAAAGATTTAGTACCTATGAAAGATTTGAAGAAAATCAAATTTATGTAGTAAAAAAAGATAAAAGACGTGTTAAATACGATAGGGGAAAACTTCTTAGGGGATTAACATTTGCAACAGTAAAAAGGAATATAAGCCGAGAACAATTAGATGAAATAATAAGTGAAATTGAGAAAAAAATTCAAAATTCCTTGTCAAGTGAAATAACTAGTAAGGAATTAGGAGAAATGGTTTTAGATAAATTAAAAAATGTAGATCAAGTTGCCTATGTTAGATTTGCATCAGTTTATAAGGAATTTGATGATATAAAATCTTTTATAGAAACAGTAGAAACTATTAAAAATAATTGATGGTGATGGTATAAATGAAAATTATATTTATGGGAACTTCAGAATTTGCAGTTCCGAGCTTAAAGATATTAAATGAAAAACATAATATAATATCTGTTTTTACTAAGGTTGATAAACCTAATTTGAGAGGAAAAAAAATAAATTATTCTCCAGTTAAGGAATACGCCTTAGAAAACAAATTGGAAATATTTCAGCCAGAATCTTTTAAAGACAAAAATGTAATAGAAAAGATAAAAGAATTAGCACCAGATTTAATAGTTGTAGTTGCATATGGAAAGATATTACCTAAAGAGGTAATAGAAATACCTAGATACGGAGTAATAAATTTACACTCATCTTTATTACCTAAATACAGAGGAGCAGCTCCTATAAACGCAGCTATCATTAATGGGGATTCTAAAACAGGAGTATCCATAATGTATGTGGAAGAAAAGTTAGATGCAGGCCCTGTGCTTCTTCAAGCAGAAACCATGATAGATGACGGGGATACCTTTTTTTCTCTTCATGAAAGATTAAAAGTTATGGGTGCAGAACTTCTAGAAAATGCAATAAATTTAATTGAAGAAGGAAATATAGATTTAAAAATTCAGGATGAAAGTTTAGTAACTTTTGTGAAACCTTTTAAAAAAGAAGATTGCCATATAAATTGGAATAATAAGGCTATAGACATTTTTAATTTAGTAAGAGGAATGAATCCGCTACCGACAGCATTTAGTTATTTAAATAATAAAATTTTTAAAATATATTCAGTGAAAATCTATGAAAAAACCTACCCAGAAGCACAAAATGGAGAAATTGTGGAATATTTAAAAGGTAAGGGAGCGGTTGTGAAAACTTTTGATTCAAGTGTAATTATTGAATCAGCAAAGCCTGAAAATAAAAAGCAAATTAGTGGTTCTGATTTAATAAATGGAAATTTTTTAAAAATAGGTGATATTTTATGCTGATGGAAGGTAGAAATATCGCAAGAGAA
>NZ_JAUMYY010000061.1 GCF_030528405.1 Fusobacterium sp. | reverse complement strand
TGGGTGTGGTAACTTTATTTTACAGAAAAAATCAGCCGATTGGAATAGATTTTTTTAAAATCTCCAATCGGCTTTTTTTATAAAAAATTCAAAGCAAAAAATTTTCTATATTTTAAATTCAAAAATTATATAATAAGATATATAAATTTACAAAAATAAAAAAAGAAGTTACTAGAGTATATAAATTTTTAGTAACTTCATTTTTTATATCTAAGTTTTAATTTTTTAATGCTTGAATAGGAGGCGCAACCCTTCCTCCACGATTAATAAGAGTAGAGCAATCTAAGGTATTTATATTTATTATATCAGCTTCACCAAGTAAGCCACCAAAAACAACTCTATCTCCTGCTTTTTTATTTGGAACAGGTATAATACGAACAGCAGTTGTTTTATTATTAACCATGCCTATAGCCATTTCATCAGCAATAATTCCAGAAATAACAGCCTCTGTTGTATCACCTGGAATTGCGATCATATCAAGTCCAACAGAACAAACACAGGTCATAGCTTCTAGTTTTTCAAGAGTCAAATAACCTTTACTTGTTGCTTCTATCATAGCTTGATCTTCGCTCACAGGTATAAAGGCACCAGTTAATCCACCGACACGAGTAGCAGCCATAGCCCCACCTTTTTTAACAGCATCATTTAAAATTGCAAGTGCAAATGTGGTTCCATAAGCTCCAACAGCCTCCAGTCCAAACTCCTCTAAAACATTACCTACGCTATCACCTATTGCTGGAGTTGGGGCAAGAGATAAATCTATTATTCCAAAATCAACTCCTAATTTTTCAGCAACTTCTTTTCCAACCAATTCTCCCATTCTAGTTATTTTAAAACTTACCTTTTTTATAGCTTCCGTTATTTCTTCAATTTTAGCTTTTTTATCTATCTGTGATAAAACATGTCTTACAACTCCTGGACCACTTATACCCACATTTAAAACTAAATCTGCATTTTCAACTCCATGAAATGCTCCAGCCATAAAAGGATTATCAGGTACTGCATTAGTAAATACAACAAATTTTGCCGCGGCTAAGCCGTCAGCATTCTTTGATAGATTAGCCAGTTCTTTTATAGTTTTTCCCATCATTTTAATGGCGTCTAAATTTATTCCAGACTTCGTTGAACCTACATTTACTGAAGAACAAACTCTTTCAGTTTCACTCAGAGCTTTAGGAATACTTTTAATAAGGTTTATATCTCCCTTTGTAAAACCTTTATCAACAAGGGCGGAAAAACCACCAATGAAGTCTATGCCTATTTCTTTAGCAGCTCTGTCTAACGCTTTAGCAAAAATACTATAATCATCAGTATTTGTGGCATTTCCAATAATAGATATGGGAGTGACAGCAACCCTTTTATTAACTATAGGAACATTATATTTATTTGCAACTTCATCTGCAAATAATACTAAATTTTTTGCATTTTTAACTATTTTATTATAAATGTTTTCAGCTGTTTTTTCAGCATCATAATCAATACAATCAAGAAGACTGATTCCTAACGTAACAGTTCTCACATCAAGATTTTGCATATCTATCATATTAATTGTTTCTAATATCTCATCAGGTAATAAGTACATGGAACCTCCTAATTTTATATTCTGTGCATAGTTCTAAAAATCTCTTCATGTTGAAGAAATATCTTAACGCCAATTTTTTCTTCCAGTTTATGAAATTCATTTTGTAGGAATTGAATATCTATATTTTTATCAGCTTCGACCAACATAATCATCGCAAAAATATTACTTTCAAGAATTTTTTGAGATATATCTATTATATTCATATTAAGTTCACTTATTTTAGTAGAAACATTTGCAACTATTCCAGTTCTATCATTTCCTACAACGGTTATAACAATCTTATTTTTCATTGCTTCCTCCTGCTATTTGATTAATAAATAATTTTATTATTTTGATTATAACTTAAAAGTAAAGAAAAATAAAGAAAAAAGAACTGTTGCATATTTAAAATAAATATGCAACAGCCCTTTTAGGTATACTTATTTAATAAAAGAAATAGTTTTATTTTTTTTCAAGAAACTTAACCCCTAAGTCAGGGAAATCAGTAAATACACCAGTAGCTCCTGCTTTGTTAAACAGTGCATCAAACATTTCATCAATGTTATTAAAGAAAGGAGGCAGAGCATCTTTTCTTACTGTATAAGGATGTAATTCCATCTTTGTAGTTGCAATATCTTTAACCATAGGAGTATAGACAATTTTTCCAGATTCAGATTTTTTATCATCTATCAGCATATACCATCCTGGTCCTACTCCATCAGCATATTTAGCAATTTTTTTCATTGCACCTTCTTTAAACATCCATTCATAGTCGTAGTTTACCCATTTTCCATTTTTATCTTTTTCTTCAGTTTCATGCCAGTCTGTATATGCTATAAGTTGTACTAATTTTATATCCATACCCATTTTAGGCATAAGTTCAGTTTTTATTCTAACTAATTCATTATAGTCGAAAGTTTGCAAATAAACTAAATCAGATTTTTTAGTATAACCATATTTTTTTAGAATTTCCAATGTAGCCTTTGCAATATCTTTTCCATGTTGATGGTGTAACCAAGGAGCTTTAATTTCAGGATATATACCAATTTTCTTTCCTGTAGATTTTTCAAGCCCTTGTATAAATTCTAGTTCATCTTCAAGAGTATGAATACGGAAATGAGATTTCCATAGAGGGAAACGATTTGGATAAACAGCCGTTTCTTTGCCATCTTTAATGTTAAAATTTTCAGTCATTTCAAGAGTTTGAATTTCAGCAAGAGTAAAGTCAATTACATAATAACGCCCATCAGCTCTTTTTCTGTCAGGAAATTTTTTAGCAACATCTGTAAGTTGATCCAAAAAATGATCGTGTATAACTATGATTCTATCATCTTTCGTCATAGCTAAATCCTGTTCAAGATAATCTGCTTTTTGACCAAAAGCTAAAGCCTTAGATTCCAATGTATGCTCAGGTAGGTAGCCACATGCACCACGGTGAGCGATAATAATTTTTTCACTTTTCGCAAATAGGGCAGTGCTGACCAAAACTCCGCATAAAATTAAAGCTTTTTTAAAACTCATAATAAACCTCCTAATAATTTTAATTATTTATAAAGCTAATAAAATTTTAAAAACTTTTATGTAAAATAAATATAGTAGGCAAGTTAAAAAATATGTAAATTCATTTTAAGCTTAAATTTATATAATTTATTATAGTTTAAAATAAACTATAATAAAAATTTAAAATTTCAATATAATTTATGAAATCAATATATGTTTTTATTACAAATTAGTTTTAAAAAGTATGTGGATAATGAGTTTTAAAAATTTAAGAAAAATTAAAGAAATTTACTAAAATTAATAATGTTTATGATATAATATAATATCATGTAAAAAATTAAGAGGATAAAATGAAAAAAGCAATTTTTTTAGATAGAGATGGAACCATAAATGTAGAGAAAAACTACTTATATAAAGTTGAAGACTTAGAGTTTGAAAAAGGTGCAATAGATGCATTAAAAACTTTTAAAAAATTAGGTTATATATTAATAGTTATAACAAATCAGTCAGGCATAGCAAGAAATTATTTTTCAGAAGAAGATTTATATAAATTTAATGAAGCTATGAATAGTGTTTTAAAGGAAAATGAATCAGAAATAAGTAAATTTTATTTTTGTCCTCATCATCCGAAAGAAGGTATAGGCATATATAAAAAAGAGTGTAAATGTCGGAAACCAAATAATGCTCTCATAGAGCAAGCAATTAAAGAATATGAAATAGATAGAGCAGAATCCTATATGATAGGAGATAAAGTTTCTGATATAGAGGCGGGTGCTAAATCTGGTTTAAAAACTGTTTTAGTAAAAACTGGCTATGGAAAAAAAGAATTTGAAAAAATTAGAACAACTGAAACTCTAATTTGTGATAATTTATTAGAATTTTCAGAAATTTTAAAAAGGAAAAAGCTGTCAGAACTTATTAAAGAAGAATTTAACAGAGATATTTTTATAGAAAATATTGCGATGGATAGCAGAAAAGTTTCGAAAAACTCACTTTTCTTTGCTATAAATAAAGGGAATAAATTTATTGGTGAGGCTATGAAAAAGGGAGCCTCTCTTATTGTTGCAGATAATACAGACATATGTGATGATAGAATTATAAATGTAAAAAATACAATAGAGACTATGCAGAACTTAGCAAAAAAATATAGAGAAAAATTAGCTTTAAAAGTTATAGGTATAACTGGTAGTAATGGAAAAACAACAACAAAAGATATAGTTCACTCAATTCTTTCACAGCAGTACTCAGTTTTAAAGACAGAAGGGAATTATAATAATCATATAGGTTTACCTTTTACAATTTTAAATTTAACTGTTGAAAATGAAGTAGCGGTTTTAGAGATGGGAATGAGTGATTTTGGAGAAATTAAAAAACTATGTGAGATAGCTAGACCAGATTACGGTATTATAACTAATGTCGGAGAATCTCATTTAGAATATTTGAAAACTAGAGAAAATGTTTTCAAGGCAAAGACAGAGATGTTGGATTTTGTAAAAAAAGAAAATTTGTTTGTCTTTGGGGATGATGATTTTTTGGAAAAAATAGAGGCAGTAAAAGTTGGTTTTAAAAAAAATAATGATGTACAAATAGATGAATTCTCTTTTTCAGAAAATGAAAGCAGATTCACAATTAATTCTCAACAATATCTTAGTAATTTATTGGGAAAGCATAATGTTATAAATGCAGCTATAGCAGTAGGTTTATGTGAAAAAATGGGTTTGGAAAATTCAAAGATAAAAAAAGGCTTAGAGAGAATAAAAGTTAGTGAAATGAGATTTCAAGAAATTAAAATAGATGATGATATTTATATAAATGATGCATATAATGCTAGTCCTACTTCTATGAAGGCGGCAATAGACACGATAGCTTCCATATATAATGACAGATATAAGATAGCTGTTTTAGGTGATATTTTAGAAATTGGTGTGGATGAGATAAACTATCATATTGAAATCTTGAAATATATTCTGGATAAGAATATTAAAACTATATATCTTTATGGTGAGAGAATGAAGAAAGCTTACGACAAGCTTTTTAATTTATGTAGAGAAGAAAGAATTAAATATTTTGAGGAGAAAGAAGAAATTGTAAAGAGCCTCAATAGAATAAAGGAGAGAAAAGTTATTTTACTGAAAGCTTCAAGAGGAATGAAATTAGAAGAAATAATTGAAATTAAAAAGGGGAAAGTTGAGTAATGTTATATATATTAGGAGAAAATTTTGCAAATCTAGCATTTCTTAAATCTATTTATTTAAGGGCATTTATAAGTTTTGTATTTTCGTTTTCTGTTGTTTTAATAGCTGGAAGACCTTTTATAAAATATTTAAAAGTCAAGAAATTTGGGGAATCTATAAGAGAAGATGGACCAAGTTCGCACTTTTCAAAAAAAGGAACACCTACAATGGGTGGAGTCTTAATTGTTACAGCTGTTGTCTTAACTAGTTTAATTGTAAATAATTTAAAAAATAGCAGAATGTTTTTAGTACTTTTAAGTACATTGATGTTTGCTGCTATAGGTTTTATTGATGACTATAAAAAATTTAAAGTTAGCAAAAAAGGGCTATCAGGAAAAAGAAAACTTTTGTATCAAGGATTGATAGCTACGATAGTCTGGGCATATATTTATTTTGTAGGTTTGACTGGTAGCCATAGAATAGATATGACTCTTGTAAATCCTCTAAGTGGAAATAGTTTTATTTTTTTAGGAGGAATAGGTATGTTCTTCTTTATTCAAATAACCCTTTTAGGAACTTCAAATGCAGTAAATATAACAGATGGGCTTGATGGTTTAGCTATTATGCCTATGATAATTTGCTCTACAATACTAGGAGTGTTAGCATACTTTACAGGGCATATAGAGCTTAGTTCTCACTTACATTTATTCTATACAGTAGGCTCTGGGGAATTGAGTGTTTTTCTTTCTGCCATCACGGGGGCAGGGTTGGGCTTTTTGTGGTATAATTGTTATCCAGCACAGATTTTTATGGGGGATACAGGCTCTCTAACACTTGGGGGTATATTAGGAGTTATAGCTCTTTTGTTAAAACAAGAATTACTTTTACCCATTATAGGTTTTGTTTTTGTAATGGAAGCAATTTCTGTTATATTACAGGTAGCCTCTTTTAAGTTGAGAGGAAAAAGAATTTTTAAAATGGCACCTATTCATCATCATTTTGAACTTTCTGGTTTGGCGGAAACAAAGGTTACAATGAGATTTTGGATTACTGCTTTGATATGTGGCATAATAGCTCTAGGAATAGTTAGAATG
>NZ_JAUMYY010000060.1 GCF_030528405.1 Fusobacterium sp. | reverse complement strand
ACCGCTGACCTACGCAGTGCAAGTGCGTCGCTCTCCCAAACTGAGCTATATCCCCTCGAACTTACATATAATAACATAAGCTAAAATCTTTGTCAATATTTTTTTAGAGTTATTTATGAATTTTTTATATCAGCACTTAGCCATTGATAGTTCATTTCTACAAATTTGAATTTATACTTTGACTTTGCAGCCAACGGAAAAAATAATTGTTTATCTGCAATTAAAGTACTTCTATCATCTATAAGTTCCATTAAATCTTCTAATTTCTGACATTTAATAATAGCATTTTCCTCGAAAAATTTTTCAATTTCTATATCTAATTTTATATTTGAATGATAAAAACTTAAAATTATTTCTGCTTTTGGGTAAATTTTTTTTAATATTTTTTCATATGCCAATATTTGAATTGGCTCTCCAACTAATAAAATTCTACTTTCCTCACATAAGTCAGAAAGTTTAAAATGTAAATTTTTAGGATAAAATATTTTATAAGGGATTCCTGAAAGTTCTTTCCAAAGATTTGCTAATATTAAACCTTCTAAATTAGTAACTAATAACTCTGAGGGTAGACTATTATTTAATTCTATAATATATTTTTCTTTATTTTCCAACTCATTTATCTCTTCTAAAACAATTTTTTGATAGTAACCTACCAAAGTTGAGTAGCCACAAATTAAAGTTTTATCCGAATTAGTGGAACAATTTTTTAAATAATCCTCTAATATAAATTTATATGCTTTTTTTAAAAGAATAAAGGCTTGACTTCCATCTTCTGAAGATAACATAAGTGTTTTCAGATCATTATCTGAATAATATTCCTCTAATATAACATTATTAAAGCCTACTACTTGTGGTAAAAGAGTTTCAAAAAAAATTATATTTTTCTTATCTAAAAATTTAGCTTTGCTCTCCTTAACTATCTTATTCTCCAGACCAAAAGTCATATCTAAGTCATTGAATCTTGTAGTATATATATTATCCTTATTGATCTTATAATTTCCCCTCTTTATACAACTTATACAACCTCCAGGTTGTAATATACACTTTCTATGTTGACTATATTCCAAAGAGCACAGAACTATTTCTGTTTCACCTGCAAAAACAGGTTCTTCATAATGCTCTATTGGCTCTTCCTCGCTATCAAAATTTTTAAATATTTCCTCTAGGTAAGTTTTAGCTGAGAAATGTCTTTTTACCATAGGTCCTCTTTTTATAGGAAATATTTTTATATCTTTTTCATAATCTTCTATCTCAGATATGATATTTGTTAAATCTACAGCTGTAACAATCTCCATACAAGAAAAATATATAAAAATTTTTACTTTCTTTCTTAATTTAGTAAGTTCTAGCAATTTGTTTTTTATTTTCTCTTCAGCTCTACCTAAAGTGTAGTCCATTTTAGTTAAAGCACAGTGACTAAACTGTTTAAGCTTCCCAGTTTCTATAGCCTTTAAATACACTGCCCTTAAACAAGGATTTGCTCCCACAACTAACAATAAAGTATCCCTTCTAGTCCATATTTTATCAACCAGACCATTTAAAAAACTCATAGAATGCTCTGCTTCATTTAAGGACTCTATTTTCAAACTCATTTTAACATTCTCCTACATATAGTTTCCCTAAAATTTTCTAATTTTTCATCTGTCATAGGAACAAGCTCTCCATCATTTTCAATAAGAACTATTTCATTAGTTAAATCTAAAATTTCCTTTTCTCTTTCTGAAAATTTTTTACTTTCAAGTATTAATTTTCCTTCAAAATCGGATATTTTAAAAGAAAAATCTTCCTTTATTAAAGCAGCTATTTTAATATTTGTATATTCAGAGAAAGCTTCTATTATCTCTTTTTCATTTTCAGAGTTTATTTTATTCCCTATTAATATTCCTGCTAAAGGTTTTTTATCACTTTGATAGTTTTTAATTCCGTTTAAAATATTATTAGCTGCATATAAAGACATATAATCTGCAGATGTCACTATACAAATTTTATCCACATAATGTTTTCTCATAGGAATTGCAAAGCCACCACAAACTACATCTCCTAGTACATCATAGTTTATTACATCCCAATTTTCTTTTAATATTCCTATTCTTTCTAATTCTTGCATAGTTGTTGATATTCCTAAACCCGCACATCCAACTCCAGCTTTGGGTCCTCCAGTCTCTATACAAGATACTCCAAATTTCCCTTCTAAAACTATTTCCTCTCTTTTTATTTCGCCCTTTTCCTCCAATATTTCAAGAACTGTTTTCTGTTTTTTATTCAAAAAAAATCTTGTGGAATCAGATTTTGGATCACAACCTATATGCAAGACTTTTTTCCCCATTTTTGCAAAAGCTACAGACACATTTGATGCCAATGTAGATTTTCCTATTCCACCTTTCCCGTAAAATGCTATTCTTAACATATCTTTCCTTTTTATATTTTCTTAAATGTACAAACCTCTCTATCTAAATCACTGACATACACCTTTTTTAAAGGAGTTTTATAGATATTTTTTAATGTTTCTTCTGTCAACATTTCTTCTGCTGTACCATATTTAAATTCACCTTGATTATTTATTATTCCTACCTTACCTCCTAAAAGAATAACATGATCTGGTAAATGGGTCGTCATTAAAATAGTATAGCCCTCAGATGATAATTTTTTTAATATCTTTAATATTTTATACTGATTGCCCAAATCTAAGTGATTTGTTGGCTCATCTAAAAGTATAATCTTAGGATCTTGGACTAAAGTTCTTCCTAAAAATATAAGTTGATTTTCTCCACCACTCAATTCATTCATATTCCTATCAGCTAAATGGGATATTTTTATCTTATCCATAACTTGATAAACTATATCCCAATCTTCTTTTTTAGGATTTTCAAAAAGTCCTAGATGAGGAGCTCTGCCCATTAATAAGAAATCTTTCACTCTATATTCATAACTGCTATCATTATATTGCTTTACATAGCCTATTTTTTTGGCAATCTCCTTAATCGAATAAGTTTCTAATTTTTGACCTTCTAGTCTTATTTCTCCTTTTAAAGGGGCTAATATTCCCATAATTAATCTAAAAAGTGTAGATTTCCCTGCTCCATTAACCCCTAAAATTGAAAGAATTTCTCCCTTTTTCACTTTCAAATTAATATTATTTAAAGTTGCCCTTTCTCCTTTATATTGAAAGTATACATTTTTAACTTCTAATATCATCTCAATCTTAACCTCTGTTTTAATAATAAATAAAAATAAAATGGGGCTCCTAAAATTCCAGTTAAGATACTTAAAGGTATTTCTGATCTTGTTATTGTTCTTGACAAGGTATCTATTATCAACAAAAAAATTGCACCTAAAAAAAATGCAGTTGGTATAAGCTTTCTGTTGTCAACTCCTACAATTAATCTTGCAAAATGTGGAACAACTAAGCCTATCCATCCTATAGTCCCTGTCATAGAAACCGAACTAGCTGTCAATATTGTTGAAAGAATTATAAAAAGAACTCTCATTTTTTTTACCGCTAGTCCTAAACTTCTAGCATCTTCATCTCCAAGTGATAAAATATTTATTTGCCATCTAAGTTTATAAATTAAAATTGATGCCAAAGCTATAGGTACTAGTGAGTATTTTAAATCAGAGTGACTGATTCCTGCTAAACTTCCCAACTGCCAATAGGTAATTGGGGCTAGTTGTGTTTCAGGATCTGCAACATATTTTATTATTCCCATAATAGAAGTTAAAAGACCTGAAACAATTATTCCTGAAAGTACAAGAATTATCATCGATTGATTTTTAATAAATTTAGGTATAGCTAGAGTCATAGATACAGCTATCAATCCACCAAAAAAAGCAAATATTTGTATTAGAGTAGGATTAAATTGCAATAATATTGCAACAGCTGCACCTATAGATGCTCCTGATGAAACTCCTAATAAATCTGGTGCAACCAGTGAATTTTTAAATGTTCCCTGATATGTTGCACCAGATAAAGATAGGGAAGAACCTACTAAAATAGCTCCCACTATCCGTGGAAATCTTAATATTAATATCACGGCTTCTTTTTCTGCTGTAGAATTAAAAATATTTTTATTGAGAATCCTACTTAAAATAACCTTTATAATTTCCATAGGAGCTATATAATATCTGCCTATTGAGAACGATAAAAGACAGGTAATTATAAAAATTACAATAACCATTGTTATTTTATATTTATACTGGCTATTATTCATTTGTTACTACTCCAAATTTATTGGCTTACTATTTTTATTTAAATCATAATTTAAAATTTGGTCTATGTCAGCATCTGTCAATGTATAATTGAAATATTCTTTGAAATATTTTTTTAAATTTGCTTTAAACTTTATATTTTTAAAAATTTCTGGTTGCATTAGCTTCGCTAACCATTGCATCATAAGTGGTGTTTCTACTCCTGGAGCATCCCAACGATAAATTCCTATCGGTGTTTTATAAACTCTTTTTTCCTTTACAGCCTTAACTTGACTCCAATCTTGCCCTTTTATTGTATTTGCATATAAATCTTCAGGGCTAAACTGATCAAAATTGCTCAACAAAATAATATCAGGGTTTATTTTTACTATTTCTTCCATCGATAAAGACTTGCCTGTTATAGTATCTGCTCCTGATAGTTTTAGAGTTTCTTTTATGAAATTATCATTTCCTTGTAAGTCCAATTTTGAATTTTTTAAGTATAAAACCTTAGGTGCCTCAGCTTTTTTAATCTGTTCTTCATAAGACTTCATTTCTTCATATACTTTTGAATAAAGTTCTACAAATTTTTCTGCTCTTTGCTCTTTATTTAAAATCTTACCTACAACTTTCATACTATCCTGTAATTCTTCTATAGTTTTATTCTTCACCATAACTGGAGATATGCCCAGTGCCTTTAATTTATCAGCTTCATCTTTTTGATTATCCCATATTAACATAAGTTCTGGATTTAATTTTATTAACTCTTCCAAATTTATAGCAAAGTTTTGTCCTACAACCTTAGTATCAATCTTTCCGAATCCTGAATCTAATTTTTCTAAAAAATGCCCTTTATAAGCTCTCATTGAGCTAGGATTCATTGTAACAATCTTTTCTGAACCTCCATCAATAGCATAGACAACAGATGCCCAAGGAATAGGTGTTATTCCTATTTTTTTTATCTCTTTTTTTATTTCTATTTTATTTTTTGCTGCATCTTCAACAATTATAGTAGTGTTTGCATAAGAAAATGTTGATAGAATTGTACCCAATATAAGTAATTTCACTAATTTTTTTCTTAATATTTTCATAATAAACCTCCCAATCTTAATTTTAATTATTATAACATAATTTATATTTATTTGCTTATTAAAATTAAATTAAAAAATTAAGTTAATGTAAACAAAGTATTTTTTATTTAAGTAAATTTTTCTGAAATAGAAAGACTGCTGCATTCTAAAATCTTAGTTTGCAACAGCCCTATTTTAATATCTATAATCTTTATTACTCTCTTTCCTGCATAGCCTCTCTTAAAAATGGAAGCAGTGAACGGCTTATAATTACTATTCTACTCTCCACATTAAAACTCATAAGTTTTCTTTGTTCCAATAAATCATACCAAGTTGTCTTGCTTATTCCAAATAATTCTACTAATTCCTTTGTCGAACAAAATTCCCCCAGCACATCAAGTATCAAATGTTCTAAAAAATTTTCTATCTCATTTTTAGGTGACCAGTTAAAGAAATTATTAATATAAAAATCCTCCTGTGATAGAGGATTTTCTATTTTTTAAAATTTGAAAAACTATTTCTCTCATACACATAAGTATACCTCCTAATAATTTTTTTATTTTAATTTTTTATAGAATTTTTAATGAGATTATGTGAAAGCTCATTCCCCCTTTGCAATAGATTTTTTTTAATAACTTAGTTTTATAAAAATATGGGAGAAAACTTCTCCCATATTAAAATTATTTCTTTTTCAAAATCATTTCAAGTTTTTCTTCTAAAGACTTAATTCTTTCATTTTGTGAATTAACTTGAGCCTTTAGCTGATTATTTTCTCTTGTAAGTCTGCTCATTTCATCTTGCATTATATAACTAGGTGTGTTAGTTGTTGATGAACTTCCACCCTTACCTAGCTTCCAAGCTATACCCACATTCGCCATAGTCTTCACTCTTCTTTCACTACCTATTGCAAGACCTGCCGTCATTAAAACATTTTCACCAAAATAATGACTCATTCCGACTGCTATGGATTGCTTATTTCTGTAATGTCCAAAACCTGCCATTATCTGATTAGGTGCTTGTGGGTCATATTGCATAGGTTTTAAAGCCGACAGAGCTGCACTTAATGAACCAACATGATTTATTTCAGATTTTACCTCTGCAAATCTTTTATTTA
>NZ_JAUMYY010000011.1 GCF_030528405.1 Fusobacterium sp. | reverse complement strand
ATAATGCATGATATAAGTAAGTCAAGTATAAGAAGAAATGAAGAACAGCTTTCTCATTCCCAAATGATGATAAAAAATCCAGAATATATAGTGGCAGAAGTTGAAGAAGTATTAGAATTGATAGAGAGAGAATCAGGATATAAAATAGTTCCCAAGACAAGGGATAATATAGTACATATTGTTTTATCTCACCATGGAAAATGGGGGAAAATTCAACCAGAAACGGAAGAGGCAGAGATAGTTTATATAGCGGATATGGAATCAGCTAAATATCACAGAATAAATCCGATTCAAGCAAATGATATTTTAAGTTTATCTGTTAAAGGAAAAAAGTTGCAAGAAATTGAACAGGAATTAAATTGTTCTGTGACAGTTATAAAAGATAGAATTAAGAGATCAAAAAAAGAATTAAAAGTTAGTACTTTTAGTGAACTTTTAAAAATATATAAAGAAAAGGGAAGAGTTCCTATAGGGGATAAGTTTTTTGTATTAAGGGCTGAAGAAACTAAAAAATTAAAAAAATTAGTGGATGAAAAAGGTTTTTATAATTTAATTATGAAAAATCCACTTATGGAGTATATGATGGACAATGAAGCGTTTGAAGAATAAGTTTAGGTTGGATGAGTATTTAGTTGAAAAAGAATATTTTGAGAATTTAGATATAGCCAAAAGAAATATAATGGCTGGAAATGTTATTATAAATGATATAAAAAGAGAAAAAGCTGGAGAAATTATAGACATAAACAATATAAAATCTTTAAAAGTGAAATATAAAGATTGCCCTTATGTTAGTCGAGGAGGATTTAAATTAGAGAAAGCAATAAGGACTTTTAAAATAGACTTCAAAGATAAAATAGTTTTGGATATTGGAGCCTCAACAGGAGGTTTTACAGATTGTGCCTTACAAAATGGAGCAAAATTTGTATATGCAGTTGATGTTGGAACGAACCAACTTGACTGGAAATTAAGAAAAGATACTAGGGTTAAAAGTATTGAAAATAAACATATAAATGATTTAGAGTTACACGATATAGATAACTGTTTTCCAGATATTATAGTAATGGATTTATCGTTTATATCTATAAGAAAAGTAATTTTAAGTTTAAAAAAATTTATGAATCAGCATAGTTTAGGAATATTTTTGATTAAACCTCAATTTGAAGTTGAAAAAAATTTTCTTGAAAAAGGTATAGTTAAGGATGTTTCTGTATATAAAAAAATTATAGAGGATATAAGGATGAGTTTTGAGAATCAAGGGCTTTATATGCTAGATTTAACAGAATCACCGATAAAGGGAGCAAAAGGAAATATTGAATATTTAACTTTGTTCTCTCTCAATAAAAGTAGAAACAAATAGGAGGCATTAATGAAGGCGGATTTAAAAAAAATTATAATTATTTTTTTGATGTTATTTTTTAATTTATCTTTTGCAGATGAGGATAGAACAGGTTTTCTATATAATTTGAGAGAATTAAAAGAAATTTCTGATATTATGGATTTAATTCAAGATAGATATGTAGATAATTCGGATGCAAAAAAGGCTAAAGAAAAAACAGATGAAGAAAAATCTAAAGAAGATAAAGCAGAAGAGACAAAAAAAGAAGAGATAAAAGAAATAACAAAGAAAAGTTTAATGCAAGGAGCAGTAAAAGGAATTATAGAATCCTTAGATGACCCTCACTCAAGTTATTTTACAAAAAAAGAGCTAAGAGAATTTCAAGAAGATATCAAAGGAAAATATGTTGGTGTTGGGATGGTAATTCAAAAAAAAGTTAATGAGCCACTTGTAGTTGTTTCTCCTATAGAAGATGGACCTGCATATAAGGCAGGTATAAAACCTAGAGATAAAATAACAGAGATAGATGGAAAGTCTATTTATAGCTTAACAAGTGAGGAAAGCGTAAAAAAATTAAAAGGAAAAAAAGATACAATAGTAAAAGTCACAGTTTATAGAGAGATTAATAATACAACTAAGGTTTTTGAACTAAAAAGAGAAGAGATAGAGCTTAAATATGTTAAACATAAAATGTTGGAAGATAATATTGGTTATTTAAGACTTACACAATTTGGGACAGATGTTCACAAAGATATAGAGAAAGCATTGGAAGATTTAAAGAAATCTGGAATGAAAGGTTTAGTATTTGATTTAAGAAGCAATCCAGGTGGAGAGCTTACACAGTCTATAAAAATAGCATCTATGTTTTTGAAAAATGGTAGAGTTGTAAGTACAAGACCGAAAAAAGGTGAAGAAGTATTTTTTAATAGAGAAGGAAAATATTATGGAGATTTTCCATTGGTTATTTTGATAAATGGAGGAAGTGCATCAGCTTCTGAAATTGTTTCAGGAGCATTAAAGGATCATAAAAGAGCTGTGTTAGTTGGAGAAAAAACATTTGGAAAGGGAAGTGTACAAACTTTAATTCCTCTACCAGATGGAGATGGAATAAAAATAACTACAGCAAAATACTATACACCAAAAGGAATTTCTATAAATGGAACAGGAATTGAACCAGATGTCAAGGTTGAAGATAAAGATTATTATCTGATTTCTGAAGGTAGTATTACCAATGTAGATGAAAAAGAAGAAAAAAATAATAAGAAGGAAAGAATAAAGGAAATAAAAGGAGAAAAGGCAGCTGAAGAGGTAGAAAATCATAAAGATATACAATTAGAAGTAGGTAAGGGAGTATTAAAAGGCATGTTTTTAAAGGGGAATAAATAATGTTATATATAGTAGCAACGCCTATAGGAAATTTAGAAGATATAACATTTAGAGCCATAAGAATTTTAAAAGAGGTTAATTATATTTTTGCTGAAGATACAAGAGTTACAAAAAAACTTTTGGATCACTATGAGATAAATAATACTGTCTATAGATACGATGAACATACAAAACAGCATCAAATAGCGAATATAATTAATTTATTAAAAGATGGAAAAAACATTGCCCTTGTTACAGATGCAGGAACACCTTGTATTTCAGATCCTGGTTATGAACTTGTTGATGAAGCACATAAAGAAGGAATAAAAGTTATTGCAATACCAGGAGCAAGTGCATTGACCTCAGCCATTTCTATATCTGGAGTTAATACTAGAAGATTTGCATTTGAAGGTTTTCTTCCCAAAAAAAAGGGTAGACAAACTCTTTTTAAAGAATTAGCTACAGAGAAAGAAAGAGCAATTATAATTTATGAATCACCTTTTAGAGTTGAAAAAACTTTAAAAGATATTGAAAATTATATGGGAAAAAGAGAAATAGTTATTATAAGAGAAATAAGTAAAATTTATGAAGAGGTTTTGAGAGCTAATACTAGAGAATTATTGGAGAAATTAGAGAAGAAACCTATAAAGGGAGAGGTAGTTATAATTATAAAACCTGCTGAATAAGAGGAGAAATTTATGTCGATGACGCAAATAAACTGGTATCCTGGTCATATGAAAAAAACAAAGGACCTAATTAAAGAAAATTTAAAATTAATAGATGTGGTTTTAGAAGTTGTAGACTCAAGAATTCCCATATCAAGTAAGAATCCCGATATAGCTAATTTGTCTAAGAATAAAAAGAGGATAATTGTTTTAAATAAGGCAGATCTTGTTTCAAAAGAAGAGCTATTTAAATGGAAAACATATTTTAAAAATAAAAACTTAGCAGATGAAGTTGTTGAGTTAAGTGCAGAAACGGGTTTTAATATAAAACAACTTTATTTAGCAATAGATAAAGTTTCGAAAGAGAAAAGAGAAAAACTTTTAGAAAAAGGCTTAAAAAAAGTTAATATTAGGATAATAGTTTTAGGTATACCTAATGTGGGGAAATCTAGATTAATAAATAGGATAGTTGGTAAAAATAGTGCTGGAGTGGGAAATAAGCCTGGTTTTACTAAAGGAAAGCAATGGATTAAAATAAAGGAAGGTTTAGAACTTTTAGACACGCCTGGTATATTATGGCCTAAATTTGAAAGTCAAGAAGTTGGTATAAAACTAGCTATATCTGGAGCAATAAGAGATGAAATACTACCAATAGAAGATGTTGCCTGTGAATTTATAAAAAAAGTTCTTGTTTTAGGAAAATGGGATATATTAAAAGAAAGATATAAACTTCTTGATGATGATAAGGATGAAGTAATGGAAAATATTCTATCTAAGATAGCCCTTAGAATGTCAATGCTCAATAAAGGAGGAGAGTTAAACATATTACAAGCGGCGTATACCTTATTAAGAGATTACAGAGCAGCGAAATTAGGGAAATTTACCCTAGATAATTTGGACTGATATTCATATTTTAAAATGATAGAAAGTAATCTTTAATTTTACTAAATATGTTAAACGGAGGAGAATAGAGATGTCAAATTTAAAAAATATCCATGAAACATTAGTTAATTTTTTGAGGGAAAATATATATAAAACAGGTTTAAAAAAAGCTGTTTTAGGATTATCAGGAGGAATTGATTCAGCACTTGTTGCTTATCTTCTAAGAGATGCTTTGGGAGCAGAGAATGTTATTGCAATAATGATGCCTTATAAAAGTTCTAATCCAGATAGTTTAGCACATGCAAAATTAGTAGTTGAAGATTTAAAAATAAATGCTAAAACAATTGAAATAACAGATATGATAGATGCTTATTTTAAAAATGAAAAAGAAGCAACTATGCTGAGAAAAGGTAACAAAATGGCGAGGGAGAGAATGTCTATATTATTTGATTATTCAGCAAAGGAAGAGGCTCTTGTAATTGGAACTTCAAATAAAACAGAAATCTTTTTAGGCTACAGTACACAATTTGGTGATTCTGCCTGTGCTATGAATCCTATAGGAGATCTTTATAAAACAGAAGTATGGGAATTATCTAGATATTTGAAAATTCCTGACGTTTTAATAGATAAAAAACCTAGTGCTGACTTATGGGAAGGACAGACTGACGAACAGGAAATGGGACTTACTTATAAAGAAGCAGATCAAATACTATATAGAATACTAGAAGAGAATAAAACAGAAATAGAAATAGTAAATGAAGGATTTAATTCAGAAGTTGTAAAAAATATTTTTACTAGAATGAATAAGAGTGAGTATAAAAGAAGAATGCCACTTATAGCTAAATTAAAAAATTAAATTAAAGGGGGCTCTTATGCATAATCAATTAAAAGAAGAATTTAAAGAGTTTTTAAAAGATAAAGAAGAAATAAGAGAGATTATAGGAAATATAAGCGGGAGTAACAATTCTAATTATAAGATAATCAGCACTTTATTTTTTGTAATTGTACTAATTTTATTAGTTACTGGAGTATTTTTAGGAGAGATATCTTTATTTACAACTCTTTTACTTATAGCAATAGTGGGAATTTTTAAAATTATTTGGATGTTACAACAGAGTAGTAAATCAATGCATTTTCAATTTTGGATATTGAATTCTCTTGAAATAAGGATAAATGATATAGATAGCAGACAAAAGAAAATTGAAAAACTATTACAAGAATTAAATACAAAAACTAAAGAACAGGAATAAAAAGAAAAAATTTTTCTTTGACAAAAGAGAAAAATATGATATACTAATAAAGGTATAAAATTCTGTATTCCGCTTTATTTATAAAAATAAATGAATACTTATAGGAGGAAAAATGAAAGAAAAGTTAATTGAATTGGTTGAAAAAGAATATTTGAGAAGTGATATTCCTTCATTTAAAGCAGGGGATACTATAGGCGTTTACTACAAGGTAACTGAAGGGAATAAAGAAAGAGTTCAATTATTTGAAGGAGTTGTAATCAGAGTTAGTGGTGGAGGAATAGCTAAAACTTTTACAGTAAGAAAAGTTACAGCTGGAATAGGTGTAGAAAGAATAATTCCAATAAATTCACCAAAAATTGAAAAGATTGAGGTATTAAAAGTAGGTAAAGTAAGAAGAGCTAAACTTTATTACTTAAGAGGACTATCAGCTAAGAAAGCGAGAATTAAAGAAGTTAGATAGTGAACTAAATAAAAATATAAATCCCACCTTTAAGGTGGGATTTTTTTCCAAATATAGATAAATATAGAATATAAAAAAGAAGTGAGTATCCACTTCTTTTCTAATAATTTAATTAAAGAGAATTTACTTTTGCTGCTAATCTAGCTTTTTTTCTAGAAGCAGTATTTTTCTTTAAAATCCCTTTTGTAACAGCTTTATCAAGTTCTTTATATGCAACTGATAATGCTGATTTTGCAGCTTCAACATCTGTATTTTCAACAGCCACTAAAACTTTTTTAGACATAGTTTTAACTCTTGTTTTAACTGCTTGATTTCTTACTCTATTTCTTTCTGCAACTAATACTCTTTTTTTAGCTGATTTTGAATTTGCCATTTAAAAACCTCCAACAAATTTTACATTTATGTAATTAACTAAATAAGATATCATAATTAATAAATATTAATTAAGCTACAAAAAGACACATATTTTACAATGGACCGTATATATTATATCACTTATTTTATGAAAATCAATAGAAAATAAATTAAGGAATAAGAAAATCTTTTTTAAATTCATTCATATTTGTATAAATTTTATTAGATAGATAAAAATATCTTTCTGTATATTGATTATCTTTACCCTCATTATGAACTTTAGAAATTTCTTTCATAATAAGATTCATATGCTCAAAGACTTCAGCAATGAAATCTTCCTCTTTATTAGCTAAAATTCTACCTACTACATTATCAGTATTGTCACTAACATCTATATATCTAATCTCTTGTATATATCTGTTAATAACATTTATAGCATCTCTTACATCAGCTCTCACAATATCACTCTCCAATTAATTAAAATTTAACTACAATTAATTATACAAATAAGAAAAGAAATTGTAAAATAAAAATTAAAAGAAATGATATAATTTAAAAAAAATCACTTAGGAGAAATTATGAAAAAAATACTTTTATTTTTATTTGAAGGAGTAGAATTGTTTGAAGTAGCAACTTTTACAGATATTTTTGGTTGGAATAGTATTGTTGGAACAAAAGATATAATTTTAGAAACAGTTTCTTATAAAGAAAGCATAGGATGTAGTTGGGGGGGAGAGTTAAAAGTAAATAAAGTTGTAGGAGAAGGAAATATAGAAAATTTTTTTGAATATGATGTTTTGGTTATACCAGGTGGATTTGGAAAATACAACTTTTTTAAAGATAAAAATAATATTTATTTTAAAAAACTGGTAGAACATTTTTCAGTTAACGGAAAATATATTTTTGCAATATGTAGTGGAGTTTTAAATCTCATATCCACAGAATATATAAAGAATAAAAAACTTACAACATACTTATTAGATAATAAAAGATATTTTAATCAATTAAAAGACTATGAAGTCTTTCCAATAGATGTAGAAATATGCCAGGATGATAAATTATTTACTTGTTCTGGTCCTGGAAATTCTATAGATATGGCATTGAAATTATTGGAAATTTTAACAGATATAGGAAATGTAAATCATGTCAAAAAAAATATGTTTTTAAAATAAAAAAAGTTAAGTATTCTATTTTTACGAAATATATGGTATTCTTTTAGTATAAAAAAATTTAAGAGGTGATATTATTATGAAAATTGGTGAAAATAAAGTTGTAAGTTTGGAGTATAAAGTTTATGATGCAAAAACTAAAGAGCTTTTAGAAGATACGTATGATTTAGGACCTTATTTTTACATACAAGGTTTTGGGCAATTTTTACCTAAAATTGAAGCAGCGTTGGATGGAAAGTCAGAAGGATATAAGGTAAATATAGAAATTCCTATGGAAGAAGCTTACGGTCCTTATGACGAAGATTTAGTTGAAGAGTTGACACGAAAAGACTTTGAAGAGTTTGATGATATCTATGAGGGAATGGAATTTATTGTTGAATTAGAAGATGGAAGAGAAATGATGTCTGTGATTACTGAAATTGATGAAGATAAAGTTTTTGCAGATTCAAACCATCCATTTTGTGGAAGAGATTTGATGTTTGAAATTCAAGTTGTAGGGGTGAGAGAAGCTACTGAAGATGAATTAGAAGATAGAGCTGTCTATCTGGAAGGTTTTGGAGAAGAGGAGATAGAAGAATACGAACATGAAGGATGTTGCAATGGGCATAATCATAAAGATGGACACGAACATAAGCATGGAGATGGAAACTGTTGTTGCCATAAACATGATAAGGAGTAGATTATGAAAATAGCTTTAGGTGCAGACCACGGTGGATATGAATTAAAAGAAAAAATAAAAAAACATTTATCAGAAAATGAGGATATTAAGGTTTTAGATATGGGAACTTATAACACAGATAGTGTTGATTATCCTAAGTACGGACATATGGTAGCTAGGTCAGTTGTAGAAAAAGAAGTTGATTTTGGCATACTTATATGTGGAACTGGTATAGGAATATCTATTGCTGCAAATAAAATAAGTGGAGTAAGAGCAGCTCTTTGCACTAATACAACTATGGCAAGATTGACAAGACAGCATAATGATGCCAATATTTTAGCATTAGGAGCAAGAATCACTGGAGATGTTTTAGCCCTTGATATAGTGGATGAGTTTTTAAAAACTGCTTTTGAAGGAGGAAGACATATAAGAAGAGTTGAAGCAATAGAGGGATGTGATTTGTTTTAAAAACTATAGAAGGAGATAATTATGGCTACAATTTTTACAAAAATAATAAATAAAGAAATACTTGCGGATATAGTTTATGAGGATGATGAAGTAATAGCTTTTAAAGATATTGCTCCAGTGGCACCAACGCATATTTTAGTAGTTCCTAAAAAAGAAATTCCAACAATGAATGATATTAAAGAAGAAGATGCAAATCTTATAGGAAAAATATATTTGGTTATTGGAAAACTTGCTAAAAAATTCAATTTAGATAAAAATGGTTATAGAGTTGTTTCTAATTGTAATGAATATGGAGGGCAAACAGTTTTTCACCTTCATTTTCATCTAATAGGTGGAGAAAAATTAGGAACAATGGTTTAAAATTATCTTCATTGACAAATAGAAAAAAAAATGTTAACATATACAAGCCATAAAGAGAGATGGAGGGACAGGCCCAATGATATCTCAGCAACCTGCTATTGTGTGGTGCTAAGTCCTGATAGATGGATATGGAACAAAAACTTTTCCCTTTCTGTTTATCAGAAAGGGATTTTTTTTGAATTTTTAAAATTTGGGAGGAAAGATGAAAGAATTTACATATTTTACATCTGAGTTTGTTTCACCAGGGCATCCAGATAAAGTTTCAGATCAAATTTCTGATGCTATTTTAGATGCTTGTTTAAGAGATGATCCAAATTCAAGAGTTGCATGTGAAGTTTTTTGTACAACTGGATTAGTTGTCATAGGTGGAGAAATAACAACTTCTACTTACATAGATGTACAAGAAATTGTTAGGGATAAAATAGATGAAATAGGTTATAGACCTGGAATGGGTTTTGATTCAAATTGTGGTGTTTTAAATACAATACATTCTCAATCACCAGATATAGCTATGGGAGTAGATATTGGAGGTGCGGGCGATCAAGGTATAATGTTTGGAGGGGCAGTTAAAGAAACAGAAGAACTTATGCCACTTGCTTTAGTTTTAGCAAGAGAGATTCTTGTAAGGCTTACTAAACTTTCCAAGCAAAAAGAAATATCTTGGGCAAGACCTGACGCAAAATCTCAAGTTACACTAGCCTATGATAAAAATGGAAAAATTGATCATGTAGATTCAATAGTGGTTTCAGTACAGCATGATGAAGATGTTACAAATGATATTATAAGAGATACTGTTATAACAAAAGTTGTGAATCCTATTTTAGAAAAATATAATTTAAAAAATGAAAGTATAAAATATTATATAAATCCAACAGGAAGATTTGTCATAGGAGGTCCACATGGTGATACAGGTCTGACGGGGAGAAAGATAATTGTAGATACTTATGGAGGATATTTTAGACATGGTGGTGGAGCATTTTCAGGAAAGGATCCATCTAAAGTTGATAGATCAGCAGCATATGCTGCTAGATGGGTAGCAAAAAATATTGTCGCGGCAGACTTAGCTGATAAATGTGAAATTCAACTTTCATATGCCATAGGTATAACTCATCCTGTATCTATAAAGGTAGAAACTTTTGGTACAGCAAAAGTAAATGAAAATTTATTGGCAGAAGCAGTAAACAATATTTTTGATTTATCTCCAAGAGGTATAGAAAAAGCTTTAGAGCTGAGAGATGGAAAATTTAGATATCAAGATTTAGCTGCATTTGGTCATATAGGAAGAACGGATATAGATATTCCTTGGGAAAGATGTAATAGGACGGAAGAGTTAAGAAAATATTGCTTGAAGTAAAGAATATATAGAATTAATATTAAAAAGGGCACTGTAAACTATGCCCTTTTTAGTTTGTAGATTATTTAAATTTATAAAACAAATGGAATTACTCCGTCTATTCCTAGAGGTAATCCTGTTAAGAACCAGATAACCAAGAATATAATCCATCCAATTAAGAAACAAATAGAGTAAGGTAACATTAGAGAAATTAAAGTACCTATACCAGCATTTTTATCATACTTTTGTGTAAATGCAACTATCATTGCAAAATAACTCATAAGTGGAGTAATTATATTAGTAGTAGAATCTCCAACTCTATATGCTAATTGAGTAAATTCAGGTGAATATCCTAATCTCATTAACATAGGAACAAAAACAGGAGCCATAATAGCCCATTTAGCTGATGCAGAACCCATAAATAAATTTATGAAAGCAGAAACTAAAACAAATAAAACAATTAATGGTACACCAGTAAGACCTATACTTTCTAAGAAATCAGCACCTTTTACTGCAATAAATGTTCCAAGGTGAGTATAGTTAAAATAAGCAACAAATTGAGCTGCAGCAAATACAAGAGCTAAGTAACCTCCCATAGTTGCAAGAGATGTTCCCATCATTCCAGCTATATCTTTGTCAGATTTTATAGTTTTTGTAGTAAGCCCATAAACTATACCAGGGAATAAGAAAAACATCATAAGAGTTGGAACCAGACCTTTAGAAGTCCATTCTTTTAATGTTCCACTAGTTCTTAAAACAGCATTTTCAGGCAAAGTTAAGAAAGCCATAAGAGCTATAAATAAAATAACAGTGATACCAGCATATCTTAACCCTTTTTTCTCAACATCACTAAGTTCATGAGTGTTTGCAACTTCATCACCTTTATATTCTCCCAATCTAGGCTCAATAATTTTATCAGTTATATAAGTTCCTAGAAGAGTTAATAAGAAAGTAGAAGCAACCATGAAATAATAGTTAGATGCAGGATTAACGAAATAATCAGGTCTTAATAGTCTAGCAGCCTCAGTTGTAATTCCAGATAAAAGTGGATCAAGAGTTCCAAGTAATAGGTTTGCAGAAAAACCGCCAGAAACACCAGCAAACGCAGCAGCAAGACCTGCTAGAGGATGTCTTCCAAATGATAAGAAAATTAAAGCTCCTAAAGGTATTAAAATAACATAACCAGCATCAGAAGCTATATTAGACATAACACCAGCAAAAACTACCATAGCTGTTAAAGCTCTTTTTGGAGTAGCTAAAACAACTTTTCTCATAACAGCTCCCATAAGTCCTGTTTTTTCACAAACTCCTATACCTATTATGGCAACAAGAACAGTTCCTAATGGAGCAAATCCTGTAAAATTACCAACCATTGAAGAGAATATGTATCTAATTCCCTCAGGATTTAATAAAGATTTTATTGCAAGAGTTGTTTCCTTAATTTCCATTGTTTTTCTATCTAGTGCAGTGTAAGTAACAGATGTCCCTCCAGCAGCAGCAATAGCAGAAATAATAGCAATAATTAAACACAGAATCCAAAATAATGTGAATGGATGTGGAAGTTTGTTACCACCCTTCTCAACAAAATCAAGAAATTTTTCTAAAAAACTTTTCTTTTCTTTAACCATAATACCTCCTATTTTTTTGTCTACATTTTAAATGTAGTGTTTTTTATAAAAACATTTTTGATAATATCATAATAATATAAAACTTATAAAAAATCAAGTAAAATTTAATGAAAAACAAGAAAAATTTTAAACATCACAAATTGAAACTTAATAAAAAATTTAATATTTGAATCTAAATAAGAAATGATATAAAATATAGGTATAAAAATACAAGGAGGAAAAATGAAAATTTTAAAATGGTTTTTTAATTTTTTAAAAAGTATTATTTTATTTATAGTTAAAGAAATATTTTCTTTTTTTATAAAATTTGCCTTATTTCTTTTTTTTATAATAATAATTTTCGTAGCTATTCTTGAAAAAGAAGAAAGACCTAAAATAAAAAAGGATATTTATGTAACTATAGATTTAGGAGAAAAAATTAGGGAAAAGGGGCATGGTAAACATATTTTTGAAGAAGAGAGTATAAATTTTTATTCTTTAATAAAAAATGTTATGGATATAAATTTTAATGACAATGTAAAAGGTATTGTATTGAAGTTAAATGGTGTAAGTTTAAGCTATGCTCAGTTAGAAGAATTAGGAAAGGAATTAGCAGAGATAAAAGAAAATAAGAATATAGATACTATAGCATATATGGAGGATGTTAATAGAAAAAATCTATATATTGCTAGTTTTGTGGATAAAATCTATATGCCTAAAACTCATTCAACAGTTGTCAATATTTTTCCATATTTTAAGGAGAGTTTTTACAAAAAAAATCTTCTAGACAAATTAGGGCTAAAGGTCAATATAGTTAACACGGGAGACTATAAAAGCTATGGCGAAGATTTAGCTAGTTCACAGATGTCAAAGGAGAACAGAGAGGATACAACAAGAATATTGAATGAAAATTATCAGCATTTTCTGGATGTAGTGAGTGAGAATTTAAAATATAATAGGGAAAGTTTAGATAAAATAATAAAAGAAGGAGAACTGGTTGCAGCTTCTTCACAGGATCTGTTTGATAAAAAAATAATTAATGGATATATTTATTGGGATGAGCTTTTAAGAAATATAGGTGAAGAGAGGATAGTTAGTCTAGGTGAATATGCTAAAAATTATTCTGTATATAGTTATCCTAGAAGTAACAATAAAATATATGTATTGGCTTTAGAAGGAGAAATAATTCATTATGATGAAGATATTTTTGATAATATGTTTATAGGTTCTACAAGTATAATTAAAAATTTAGATAAACTTGAGAAGGATGGAACTGTAAAGGGGGTTGTTTTAAGAATTGATTCTCCAGGAGGTTCAGCTCTTACCTCGGATAAAATTAATAATAGAATAAAAGAGTTTATTAAAAAGAAACCTATCTATGTTTCCATGGGAACTGTTGCAGCTTCGGGAGGATACTATATTTCTTCAAATGCTACAAAAATATTTGCAGATGAGAATACAATAACAGGCTCAATAGGTGTTGTCAGTATAATACCTAATTTTTCTGAACTTTTAAAAAAAGTTGGAATTAATAATGAAAAGATAAGTGAAGGAAATTTTGCAGATCTGTATTCTTCAGAACAAATGACAGAAGAAAAATATAATAAAATTCTAAAATCTAATTTAAAAGTGTATGATGATTTTTTAAATGAGGTAGCGGAAGGAAGAAAAATACCTAGAGAAAAATTAGAAAAAATAGCAGAGGGAAGAATATGGACTGGGAGAGAAGCTGTTCAAATAGGGCTTGTTGATGAAGTAGGAGGACTTTCTGATAGCATTTTTTCTATGGTTACAGACTTACAGTTAGATGAAGATTTTGAAGTAGTGTTTTTAGAAGAAAAACTAGATGTCAAAAATTTATATAAAAAATATTCAAGATTTCTAAAGAAAGATGCTCTAAATTTAATAAAAAACAAGTTATATGATGAAAATATGTATAATAAACCAATTTTATATATGCCTTATGAAATATTAGAATAAAATACACTATTGAAATATTAAAAAAATAAAGGTATAATAAACAAGGTACAAAAACTTTTAGGAGGAAGAAATGGTTAGAAAGTTAAAAGGTTCAAGACCTGCTGGAAATGCAAACCAAGCTGATATAGTAAAACAAGCTCAAGCTATGCAACAGCAAATGTTAGAAATTCAAGAGGAATTAAAAAATAAAGAAGTTAAATCTTCAGTTGGTGGAGGGGCAGTAAGTGTTAGAGTAAATGGACAAAAAGAACTAATTGAAGTTAAACTTAGTGATGAGATAGTTAAAGAGGCAGCAACTGACAAAGAAATGCTTGAGGACCTTATACTATCAGCAATAAAAGATGCAATGACACAGGCGGATGAATTAGCTGAAAGTGAAATGTCTAAGGTGACAGGTGGGCTAAACATTCCAGGACTATTTTAATCTTAAGAAATTCTAAATCTTAAAAATAGATTGAGAAAATTAAACCCAAGAGATGTTTTCTCTTGGGTATTTTTATATAAATATTAAATTTATAAGGATTTTATGATTCAGCCAAGGAACAAAAATAATTCTCATAGAGGTATATGTAATGGAAGAAAATAGAAAATATCGTTTTTATGGGTTAATCCTTTATTATATTCTAAAATTTTTATTTTTTACTTTAAAAGTAAGAGTAGTTAATAAGGCGAATATAGACACAAATAAAGCATATATATATGCTTTTTGGCATAATAAACTTGCAACACCTTCCATATTTTTTAAAGGTCTTGAAAAAAAGGTTGCTCTTTCAAGCCCAACAAAAGATGGAGAACTAATAAGTGTTCCGCTTGAAAAACTTGGTTATACATTAGTTAGGGGCTCATCAGATAAAAAATCAGTATCCAGTACAATAAGTCTTTTGAAATATTTAAAGAAGGGCTATTCTATGGGAACTCCTCTTGATGGTCCAAAAGGACCCAAAGAAAAGGCAAAAAAAGGCTTACTTTATTTAGCACAAAAGAGTTCTATACCACTTGTAACTTTTGGAGTTGCTTATGAAAAAAAATGGATATTTAAAAAGACTTGGGATAAGTTTGAAATGCCTAAACCTTTTTCTAAAATTTGTATTTTTATTGGTGAGGAAATAAAGATAGGAGAAGATGAAGATATAGATAAATTAGCTGAACATATTCAAGGGAAAATAAATGAGGCTAATAGTTTAGCAGAAAAATATTTGGAGGAAAATAATGTGTAGAGAGTGCAAAAATTTTTATGTAACAACACCAATTTATTATGTTAATGGTGATCCACATGTAGGAACAGCATATACAACAATAGCAGCAGATGTAATGAATAGATATAGAAAATCAATGGGAGATGACACATATTTTTTGACAGGAACAGATGAGCATGGTCAAAAAGTTGAACAAACGGCCGCACAAAAAGGCTATAGCCCTCAGGCATGGACTGATTATATGGTTCCAAATTTTAAAAATATGTGGTCAGCTCTTGATATAAAATATGATGATTTTATAAGAACGACAGAGGAAAGACATAAATTAGCTGTTAGAAAGATTTTAGATGTTGTAAATAAAAAAGGAGATATCTATAAGGGTGAATATGAAGGAAAATATTGTATTTCATGTGAAACTTTTTTTCCAGAAAATCAATTAAATGGTAGTAATAAATGTCCAGATTGTGGCAAAGATTTAAGTATAGTAAAAGAGGAATCCTATTTTTTCAGAATGTCAAAATATGCGGATAAATTACTTCAACATATAGAAAAGAATCCAGATTTTATACTACCGCATTCAAGAAGAAATGAAGTAGTAGCTTTTATTAAACAAGGTCTACAGGATTTATCTATTTCTAGAAATACTTTTTCTTGGGGAATACCTATAGATTTTGCTCCAGGACATATAACGTATGTTTGGTTTGATGCACTTACAAATTATATGACAGCTGTGGGCTATGAGAGCAATTTAGAAATGTTTAATAAAAAATGGAATAATTCAAGAGTTGTTCATTTAATAGGAAAAGATATTTTAAGATTTCATGCTATTATTTGGCCTTGTATGCTTCTATCTGCAGGGGAAAAACTTCCTGATAGTATAGTGGCTCATGGATGGTGGACATCAGAGGGAGAGAAGATGTCTAAATCGAAAAACAATGTTGTAGATCCATATAAAGAAATTAAAAAATATGGAGTTGATGCTTTCAGATACTATTTATTGAGAGAAGCAAGTTTTGGAAGCGATGGAGATTATTCAACAAAATCTGTAATAAATAGATTAAATTCAGATTTATCTAATGACTTAGGGAATTTATTGAATAGAACATTGGGAATGTATAAAAAATATTTCTCTTCTGTAATTGCTACTAATGGACAAGATGAGGAACTTGATAAGCAAATTAAAAAACTTTTTGAGGAAGTGTTAAAAGAAGTGGAAGAACATATGTATTTATTTGAATACTCAAAGGCTTTGGAATCGATTTGGAAATTCATTTCCAGATTAAATAAATATATAGATGAAACTATGCCTTGGGTATTAGCAAAGGATGAAGGTAAAAAACAAAGATTGGCAACTGTTATGAATATTTTAGCGGAAGCGCTTTATAAAATAGCTTTTATGATTTCACCTTTTATGCCTGGATCAGCAAAAAAAATATATGAACAACTAGGTTTTGAAGTTAAAGTTGAAGATTTAAGGATAGAGAATATAAGACAATGGAATAAATTTCCGTCGGGTCATAAATTAGGAGAGGCAAATCCTATTTTTCCAAGAATAGAAATAGAAAAAGAAGAAGATACAAATAAGAAAGAGTTAAAAGTGGCAAATCCAATTGATATAAAAGAATTTAGTAAGGTTGAAATAAAAGTTGTTGAAATATTAGATGTCGATAAAGTTGAAGGAGCAGATAAACTTCTGAAGTTTAAAATCTTTGACGGAGAATTTGAAAGACAAATTATTTCAGGAATAGCAAAATATTACCCAGACTTTAAAAAACTTATTGGAAAAAAAGTAATGGCAGTAACAAATTTAAAATTTACTAAATTGAAAGGTGAATTATCACAGGGAATGTTGCTTACAACTGAAGATAAAAATGGAGTTAAATTGGTTTTTATAGATAAAGATATTCAAGCAGGTGCTATTATTAAATAATTGAATAAAGGAGAAACTATGAAAAGAGTTAGAAAAGCTGTTATTCCTGCTGCGGGATTGGGAACTAGAGTTTTACCGGCAACAAAGGCTTTACCTAAAGAGATGCTAAATATAGTTGATAAACCTTCATTACAATATATAGTTGAAGAATTGGTGGAAGCAGGAATCACTGATATAGTAATAATAACAGGAAGAAATAAAAACTCAATAGAGGATCATTTCGATTATTCTTATGAGATGGAAGAAACTTTAAAAAATTCAAATAAAGCTGAACTTTTATCTAAAATATCTCATATTTCAAATATGGCAAATATTTATTATGTCAGACAAAATATGCCTTTGGGTTTAGGACATGCAATACTTAAGGCAAAAAGTTTCATAGGCGATGAACCTTTTTTGATAGCACTGGGAGATGATATCATATATAATTCTCAAAAAGTTGTATCTAAACAACTTATAGAAAAGTATGAAAAATATGGTAAATCTGTAATAGGCTGTCAGGAAGTACCACAGGAAGATGTTTCAAAATATGGTATTGTTGAAGTTAAAAAAACTTTAGACGACAGAACTTTTGAAATAAATGACTTCATTGAAAAACCAAATATAGAGGAGGCACCATCTAAGATGGCCTGTCTAGGACGCTACTTATTATCACCTAAAATATTTGAGTTTTTAGAGAATGCAAAACCTGGTAAAGGTGGAGAAATTCAATTAACAGATTCAATTTTAAATATGCTTAGAGCAGGAGAAGATGTACTTGCTTATAATTTTGAAGGTAAGAGATATGACATAGGTAATAAGATAGGTTTGCTCATAGCAAATATAGAGTATGGTCTTAAAAATGAAGAAACTAAGGAAGATTTGAGGAAATACTTAAAAGATTTAAAGATTAGCTTATAAATTTAAGAATTAATAAAACTTTAATTCAAAAATTTTGTGGTTAAGGATAGCAAAATTTATCTTTGTTGTTGACATTTTTTACAAAAAATGTAATAATTAAATAAGAATTTTAATTTGCAAAACAAAATAAAGTTTTTTGGAGGATTTATGGAACATAAGAATGCATTGTTTATGGTACATTTTGGGACTACACATGATGACACAAGAGAGCTGACAATTGATAAAATGAATAAAAAATTTTCTTTAGAATTTAAAGACTATGATATGTATGAAGCTTATACCTCTAGAATGATTTTAAAGAAATTGAAAGACAGAAATATAAAAAAAGAAGATCCACTAAAAGTTTTGGCTAAGTTAGCAGAGCAAGGTTATGAAAATCTTATAGTTCAACCTTCATATATAATTCCTGGTATAGAATATGAAAATTTATTGGATGAGTTAAAAAGCTACGAACATAGATTTAAAACGATAAAGATAGGGAAGCCTCTTCTTTATAATGTAGAGGATTATAAAAAAATTGTTGAAGCACTTCAAGATGAATATGTACCTCAAAATAAAAAAGAAGCTTTAGTTTTAGTATGTCATGGTACAGATTCTCCTGTTGGAGCAGCTTATGCTATGATAGAGTATGTATTTGATGAATATGGGCATGAAAATGTTTATGTTGTGAGCACAAAAGAATATCCTCTTATGGATGTTTTAATAAAAAAATTAAAAAAAGATGGCATAGAGGAAGTAACGATGGCACCGTTTATGTTTGTGGCAGGAGAACATGCTAAAAATGATATGGCTATTGATTATAAAGAAGAATTAGAAGAAAATGGTATCAAGGTAAATAGAGTTATTTTAAAAGGTTTAGGAGAATTTGAGGCTATACAAAATATTTTTTTAGCTCATTTGAATACAGCTTTGAAAGAAAAGAAATCATCTATTGGAGATTTCAAAAAGGAGTATTCTAAAAAATATTTGTAAACTCTATTATAATTAATTTAGATGTTTTAGGAAAATTTCATCATAAAAAGAGGCTGTTGCATTTTAAGATTTTAAAATCAAATTTGCAGCAGCCTCTTTTCTTTTATAAATTTGGAATATTGGTTAATTTTAAGTTAAATGAACTAAGTTTTTTCATAAATTTACTTTCTTCCATATAAGAGTCATCATTTCCATTTATAAAGACAACTGTACCATTTTTTATTAAAGAAACGACATTAGCTATTATATTTGTAGGTAAAACTGGACAGCCTAGACTTCTACCTAGAAAGCCATATTTTTCAAAATAACTATCGTCGGCAATATTCCCACCATGGATAACAATGGCTCTTTCTTCAGCGTTAGAATTAATATTTTCTTCTAAGCCTTTTAATCTGAGAGATGTTCCATAAGCACCATTGTATTCCTCAAGGGTTAGATAAAAACCTAAGGAGTTTTCAAAGGAGTTAGGGTCATTTGAAAACTTTATTGGTATATCGAAACCTGAATTTTTAGAATGTGCTATACGAGTATTATATAAAACTTTATTATTAGCTAAGTCAAGTAAGAAAAATCTTTCATCTGAAGAAGGTTTAGAATAATCTATGATAGCTAAAAGTTCTGAAGTTTTTTCTGAAATTTGTAAGTAACCAAGGTAGGCCTTTTCAAAAATTTCATATTCTAATTTGTTATTAAAATTAAAAGAGTTATACTTATCAACTATATTAATATTATTATCTGAAAAACTAAACTTTGAAATTATAATTAAAAAGATTAATAATTTTTTTAACATAAATCCTCCTATCTTTTTCTATGTTCTTCTATTAATTTTTCAACTTTTTTACTATGTAAAAAAGCATAAAAATTTTTTACATTTTCAGAAGTTTCTTTTTTTACATAACTATTATAAACTATTTTTTCATCAGTACTTTCTCCCTTTTCATCAATAGTACTTAATGTGAAACAAATTTCAGTATTTTTTGTAGAACTAAGAAGTAGGGAATTTATTACAGCATAATCGCTTTCATATAGGTCAACACTTTGCATAGCAGAGATAGCATCGTCCACATATTCTATATTTTTTGATATTTCTTTAAAGAAATCTAAGTTTGAAATATTATCAATGAAAATTTTACCTACTTTACTCTCATAATTTGGGCAAGCTATATGACTATATAGAAGATCATTTAGGCTGTTTAATTTTCTTCTTCCTATTAATAAAATAGTATCATCAGCAAAAAAGCTTTCATGAAAGTCATCTTTATAAGAAATTTTTTCTGTTTCTTCTATGGTAGTAAAAAAATTCTCATCAGAGCTTATAATTATATCTAAACTTTTCAAATTTTTAGGTTTTTCATTTAAAATATTTATTTTAACATTTCTATTCTCTTTTTCATAGCTCTTAATAATATCATTTGTAAGAATAATTAAATTTTTATCAGTATAAATGCTAATACTCTCTTTTACTTCTTTTTTACAAGAGTTAAAAAAAGAAAGACTAAAAAGTATAAGCATCAAGATTTTTTTCATAGTTCTCCCTTCTTAAACAGTTTGTTCTCCACATATGGAAAGCTTAAAAGCTTTTTTAATTTCTTCAAGAGAAAGTTTTTTTCCAAGTAGATACATCATCTTTGTTATAGCTGCTTCAGAAGTAATGTCACTCCCACTTATTACACCCATTTTAGATAGAGTATCAGTTGATTCATAAAGAGGCATTTTTACACTACCAGAGACACATTGAGTTACATCTAAAATAGGAATCCCTTGTTCAGCTATTGATTTTAAACTATCTATAAAATAACTATCAGTAGGTGTATTTCCGCTTCCATAAGTTTTTAAAATCAGAGCTTCTATATCTGAATCAATTTTAAAAAATTCTCTTAAATATTTTGGATTCATTCCAGGAAATAATTCTAGCATAATTACATTAGAATTTAAACTCTTATCAAGATAAAAATTTTCATTGGGAAGAGGAAGAATTCTATTATGTATTATTTTAATTTCAGAAGCTAATTCAGCTAAGGGCAAATAATTAGGAGAAGAAAAACCATAGTAGTTGTTGCTATCAGTTTTCTTACTTCTATTTGCTCTTAAAAGAGTATCTCTAAAACAGATACAGACCTCAGGAACTAGACTGATATTGAATAATTTGTGTCCTGCTATATAAATAGAGTTTATTAAATTTTGTAAGCCGTCACTTCTTGGGTAAACTAAAGGAGATTGAGCACCAGTCAATATAACAGGTTTAGCTAAGTTTTTAAACATATATGAAAGCATTGAACCAGTATATGCCATAGTGTCGGTTCCATGTAGTATTACAAAGCCGATATATTTGTCATAATTTTTTTTAATAACCTCTGCTAAATTTAACCAAAAACTAGGATTGGCATCCGATGAATCAATTAAAGTTTCAAATTGATAATAATCAGTTGGAAATTGCTTAAGAACTGGATGTTCAGCAGTTATTTCTTGCCAATTATAGGCAGGTCTTAAAGGATTACCCACCATACCAATTGTTCCACCTGTATTTATAATGAGTATTTTATCTTTCATTTTCTACCTTATACTCCTCTAAAAATTTTATTAAAACTTTAGACATTTTATCACTGAAA
Organism: Fusobacterium sp.; assembly: GCF_030528405.1. Classification (GTDB taxonomy): domain Bacteria; phylum Fusobacteriota; class Fusobacteriia; order Fusobacteriales; family Fusobacteriaceae; genus Fusobacterium. The sequence continues at coordinate 25,535 of NZ_JAUMYY010000011.1, read as the reverse complement.
GGAGAATGACCAGCTCCTTCAACAACGACTAATTCAAAATTTTCTAATTTTTCAGTAAGCTTAAAAGCTGAATAAAGTCTACAATTAAAGTCTAAACGTCCATGTGCAATAGAACAGGGAATATTTTTTATTTTATTTGCATTATTTAAAATATAGTTGTTATCTTTCCAATGCATTTCATTATAGAAATAATGAGTTTCAATAAGAGCTAAAGATAAGTCATGAGGCAAAATTTCAGGATTAATTGGAGGCATTTCAGATTCCATAACTCTCAATTCATAATCACTCCAAATTTTACAAGCAGTTTTTCTAGATTCTTCATCTTCATTTAAATGAATTCTTTTATAATAAGCTTTAAGCATATTTTCTCGTTCTTCAACTGGTATAAAACTTTCAAATTTTTTAAATTCATCAGGATAGATTTCAGATAGTCCACCTTTTTGGAAAAACCAAAGTAAATCTTCCCTGTTTGATAAACAAATACCTTGCAAAAACATTTTTTTCACCCTTTCTGGATGATGAAAGGCATAAGTTAAAGCTAAAGTTGAGCCAAAGCTCCCACCGAAAAGTAACCATTTTTCAAGACCTATATGCTTTCTAATTTTTTCCATATCTTCAACTAAATGAAAAATAGTATTATTTTCTACGCAAAGAAAGGGTTTAGACCTACCACAACCTCTTTGGTCAAATAAAATTATATGATAAAATTCTGGGTCAAAAAATCTTCTGGCTTTTTTTCCACAACCAGCTCCCGGTCCACCATGTAAAAAAACTATAGCTTCCCCATTTGGATTTCCACACTCTTCAACATATATACTGTGAGTACTATCAACGTCAAGCATGTAAGATTTAAAAGGTTCAATGCTTGGATAAAATTCTGTATTCATTTAAAACTTCCTTTCTGAGTAACAATTATATTAATATAAGTATACCAAAGTATCAAAAAAAAATAAATATAAAAGTTTTTTGGAGAAAAAATGGCATTTAAAATAATAACGATTCCTTTTGATAAAAAAATATGTGAATTTAACAATGAAATATTAGATAAATTTGTAAATAATAAAAAAATAGAAGAGTATCTTTTAAATATGTTAAATTTATCTTTAAAAAAGGAAGCTACTTATTTTAATAAAGTTGATAATGGGATTTCTTTTTGTGGAGTTAGAATATTTAAAAATCTTATAAGAATAAAAAGAGAGAGTATTACTATAAGTCAAACTAAAATAAAACAAAAACTCAAAGAATATCAAAATAAAGAGATTACTGAAGAGGAATTATACAAGACTTTAAATAGTATATTTGGTTATTGGAAAAATATAATACTAGAAATTTAAGAATAAAATTAATAAAAAAATTTAATTTAATATAGGGTATATATTATATAGGTGCTTCTTGGAACAATAGTGCTAACAATTGCGAGGTTTCTAATCGTAATAAGAATGATGCTTCCAATAGGAACAACAATATTGGTTTTCGCCTTTTGTAAGACTTTTTTAAGGTAAGATATTTTAAGGAATATTTTAAAAGAAAAGTACAAATATATATCCTGAATAATTATTCAAAAAAAGTAATGTAATTTTATTGTAGTAAATTGATTATTGAAATATTAAAATTATAAAAACAAGATTTTTTAAGAAGGAGTAATAATGAATATAAAATTTTTAGATCCAACGATTTTATCAATAGTTTCAATAGTTGTAAGCATAATAAACTTTTTTTATACAAGAAAACAAGATAAAATAGGCTTAATGTTTAAAACTTGGCAAGTATATTTTGAAGAAAATAAAGAAAAGATAAGGCAACAAGAAAAAATAACTGATGATATTTTTAAGAAATTAAATAGTAGAGCAGGTTTAATTCCATATTTTAATCTAATTCTAGATGATTCAAAAATTAAAGAAGAAAATGGGAAAATATATTTAGAAGTTTCATTAATTAATATAGGGAAAGAATCTGCAACAAATATTGGAATATGTCAAATGGAAAATAGAAAGGAAATTATAACTGAAGGATATAGTAAAAATAACTATACTATCTATAGATATATAGATAAATATTATGCTATGGTAGGAGATAGAATAAGTTTTTCAGTGATGACTGATAGAAAAGAAAAACTAATGAATGACTTTTTGAAATTTAAAATAGAATACTATGACTTAATTGGTAATAGATATGAACAAGAATTTAAATTTGGATATTATGATAATTTTAATGGAAAAGATGAAAAATATTATAATTTAAATAATACTTCATATTTACCCGAATTAGTAGAAGAAAATAAATATTAATAAAATTATATAAGGTTTAATGATAAGTTACTTTAAAAAAAATATGGGGTTGCCGCAATTTTTATAATTGTGACAGCCCCATTTATAGTGATATATACCTTATCCAAATAAATCTGAATGACTTCCTGTTCTTGATAGAACTAAAACTAACTTTTCTTTTTCTATTTTGTATATTAATAGCCAATCATTTAAAATATGGCATTCCCTATATCCTTTAAAATTTCCAATTAATTCATGGTCCTTATAGATTATAGGTAATTCCTTTCCTTGAGCTAAAATCTCAATAACTTTTTTTAGTAAGTTTTCATTATATCCTCTTTTTTTGATTTTTTTATATTCTTTTTCAAATTTTGTAGTAGTTATTATTTAATATTTATACATTTTTGTTTAGCTCCTCAAATAAATCATCTACATTTGAATAAACAGGTCTTTTAATTTCCTCATTTAAAATTTTTTCAGTTTCTTCAATAGCTTCAAGAGTATCTTTATTAGGAAGTTTTAAGTCAAAAGGGATACCCTGTTCAAGTATACATTTTCTTAAAAATAAATTTATAGCAGTGCTCATATTTAAACCTATTTCCTTATAAATATTTTCAGCTTCTTTTTTAATATCTTCATTAACTCTAATATTTATAATAGCCATAATATTCCCTCCTTTATTTTGTATATATATTGTCAATACAATTATATCAATAAAAAAATAGAATTGCAATATAATATTTTTAGATAATATCAATTATATAGCTTTTAAAAATATTTAAAAAAATAAATATAAAAGTTTTTTATAAAATAAAGAGAGAAAGTATTGAATTAAAATACTTTGTCAAAGATTAAATAATGGCGAGATTAATCTCGCCATTATTGATTTATATAAGCCATATATGATATAATGGCTATGAAAAAGGAGGTGTTATTTTGAGAAAGTTTAACTATTTAAAACTTATGGATTTAACTTTACCAGCTAATATCTATCATATTATAGCAGAAATTCATGAATATAAAGGGAAACAAGAGCTATATGTAGAAAATTATCCAGATGTTTTGGAAAAGATGATCTATGTTGCAAAAGTACAAAGTACAAAGTCTTCTAATGCTATTGAAGGAATTTATACTAATGATACAAGACTACAAAAATTAATGAAAAAAAAAGCAGAGCCTAAAAACAGAGATGAAGAAGAAATAGCAGGATATAGACATGTACTTGACATTATACATGAAAATTATCCATATATTGAGTTTAATAAAAATGATATCTTAACCTTGCATAATCAACTATATTCTTATTCCTATGCAAAGAATAAGGGAAAATTCAAGACATTTGACAACACCATTGTTGAAGTTGATATAAAAGGCAATAAAAAAATTCGTTTTCAGCCTGTTAGTAGTTTTGAAACTGAAAGATATTTTGATAAAATGGTAGAAGCATATAATGAAGCAGTGAAAGCAAATATTCCACCATTATTTTTAATACCTGTTGTTATTCATGATTTTTTATGTATTCACCCATTTGATGATGGAAATGGAAGAATGAGTAGAATACTAACACTTCTTTTATTATATAAATTTGGGTATTTTGTTGGAAGATATATCAGTGTGGAAATGTTAATTGAGGAAAGCAAGGATTCTTATTATGAAGGACTAAGAAATTCTAGTGAAAAATGGCATACAGGAGAAAATGATGAACTTCCGTTTATGAAATATATGCTTGGAATCATCCTAAAAGCCTATAAAGAATGTGATGACAGATTTAAATTGATTGGAGAAAAGAAATTGACATCTCCTGAAAGGGTACTATTTATCATTCGAAGATCATTGGGACCATTATCTAAAAAAGATATTATGATTCTTTGCCCAGACATATCACAAAGAACTATAGAAAGAGCTTTAAAAGAATTGCAAGATAATAAAAAGATAAAACAAATAGGAAATGGTCGTTCAACAAAATATATTAAGATTTAATTTTGAAGAAGTAGCTTTTAAAGTTTAGAGAAAGTCGGTATAATATCGTAAAGAAGAAAGTAATAACATGTAAACTAAATTTATATAAATGTGAGGGGTTATTTTGGAAAAAATTATAGAAGTAAATAAATTAGTTAAAAGCTATGGAAATAGAGAAATTTTAAAAGAACTTTCTTTTTCTATTGATAAAGGAGCATTTATTTCAATAATAGGAGAAAGTGGAGCTGGAAAGTCAACACTTATGAGATGTTTAAATGCACTTGAAGAAATAAATTCTGGAAGTATAAAATTTTATGGTAAAGAAATTACAAATTTAAAAGAAAAAGAAAAAAATGAAGTGAAAAGAAAAATGGCTTTTGTTTTTCAAGATTTTAATATAATAGAAAACCTATATGTCATAGAAAATGTAATGCTTCCTTTTTTAGCTAAAAAAAATGCTTTTCAGGTTTTAATTAATTCTTACTCTAAGAATGAATATGAAAGAGCTATGTATTGTTTAGAAAAAGTAGGACTTACAAAATTAGCTTATACAAAGGCAAAGTATTTATCGGGTGGAGAAAAGCAAAGAGTTGCAATTGCAAGAGCTTTAGCACCAAATGTTGATCTAATTTTAGCAGATGAGCCAATAAGTAGTTTAGATGAAAAAAATGCAAAACAAATCATGGAAATATTTAAAAGAATAAATGATAAGAAAAATAAAACTATAATTTTAAATTTGCATAATGTAGATATAGCAAAGAGATTTTCAGATAAAATTTTAGCATTAAAAGATGGCAAAATATTCTTTTTTAAGGAAAGTGAAAAGGTAAGTGAAGATGACATTAGAAAAGTTTATAAAAATTCAGAAAATTAAAAATTTAATAAAATGTAGTTTGTATTCAATATTTTTATTGCTTTTTTTTCTACAAATAAATCTTTCTTTTGAAGATTTTCTGCAAGGTTTTATAAAATTAACTTATATTTTAAAAGGTATGAGTAGGATAGATTTTTCAGACTATGGAAAAGTTCTTTTTAAAGTTTTTGAAACTTTCATTATAGCCTTTGTATCTTCGTTTTTTGGGGTTCTTTTTGCAGCTTTATTTTCACCTTTTTTTTCATCTTATACAATAAAAAATAAGTATATTTTAAAAATTTTAAATTCAATTTTCTCAATTTTTAGAACAGTTCCAGCTTTAGTTTTTGCAGCTATTTTAGTTAATTTAATTGGGACAGGAAGTTTTACAGGTTTTATAAGTCTTTTTATAATTACTTTCTTTTCAGCAAGTAAGCTAATAAAAGAATATTTGGAAGAAATAGCGAAGGAAAGAATAAACTCCTTTAAAAGTTTAGCTTTTTCTAAATTTACTTTTTTTAGAGCCTGTGTCTATCCAATATCTAAGCCCTATATACTTTCTATATTTTTTTTAAGTTTAGAATCAAGTATGCGTGGAGCAAGCGTTTTGGGAATGGTAGGTGCTGGAGGAATAGGGCAGGAACTATGGAAAAATTTAAATTATTTGAGATATGATAAAGTATCTTTTATCATAGTTCTACTTTTGCTTTTTATTTTTATAACGGATTCAATTAGTTATTTTTTTAGAAAAAAAGATGATTTTTTAAAAACTAGTAGTTATAGAGCATATAGTATTCAAAAAAATATAAAGATATTTTTTGCACTATTCCTATTTTTTATATTATTTTATTTTTTAAAAATACTTTATTTATCTGCAGATATGCCATCTTTATCTACAATTTTTGAAAGATTTTTTGAATTTTTAAAAAAGATGGGGCATATAGATTTTTCGTATTATAAAAAAGCAATATTAGCACTATTGGAAAGCTTTTCTTTAGCTTTCTTTGCAACTTTTTTAGCAGCACCTACAGCTATAATATTAAGTTTTTTTGCAAATTCTAACATTTCAAATTCAAAAGTATCAATACTGGCTAAATTTTTTATAAATTTAATCAGAACTTTTCCACCTGTAATAGTAGCTATAATATTTTTCTCCGGTTTTGGTCCTAGCTTTATAAGTGGTTTTTTTGCCCTTTATTTATATACAACTGGAGTTATTTCAAAAGTTTATACTGATATTTTAGAAAGTAGTGAAATTGATTACGGACTATATGGGAAAAGTATAGGCTTAAAAAAATTCTACACTTATTTAAGATTTTGGATACCATCGACATATACAAATTTCATTTCAATTTTACTGTATAGATTCGAATCCAATATGAAAAATTCAAGTATTTTAGGAATGGTAGGAGCTGGAGGAATAGGAGAGCTTTTAATAAATCATATTAATTATAGAAACTGGGAGAAAGTTTGGTTTCTACTTTTAATACTTATTTTTACGATAATTTTAATAGAAAATATATCGATTTATGTCAGAACTGTATTAAAAAAATAGTAGATTTTTTGAAATTCGATAAGAAATGTAGTAAAAATATAAAAAATTTAATTGAAAAAAACGTTTTAAAGTGCTATAATATCTCTAAAATAAACTTCCTATTTTTATAGGGGAGGAGGCTATAAAAAATTTAAAGATAATTACAGAAATATTTAGACAATAAATATAAAAGTAATTATTTTTTTATTTATATAGTGAGAAAATAATATTGAGAATTGCTACTTAGCAAGGATTAATTCTAAATTATAATATAATTAAACCATTGAAATAAAAGGTGTTACTGATGAAAAGGAATAGATTAATTTGTACAAGAGTAATTTATATTGGACTTTTAATAGCTTTGTATGAAGGGCTTTTTAGAATAGTAAACATAAATAGAAACCTGATTATCTATTCTTTTTTGTTTGCTCTGTTTTTTTTATATTTTATATGTGGAAACTTAAATTTTACTACTAAAGATTCCAAATGCAGTAGTATTTTTTTAAATACTTTTGTTTTTGGAATATTTTTTATATATTATAGATCGCTTTCTATTTTTATGATATTTGTTATTTTTTCATTATTTCAGCTATTTTTGGATAGAGTAATAATTAAAATATTTGATAAAAAAGAGTATTATATAGATAGATATATCAGCGTTAGAAATGTAGTGAAAGTTTTTTTAGACTCAATTGCAATAGTCTTAGGAATGCTTATAACCTATATTTTTAAATATGATAACTTATGGTTTAGTTATCTTGATAAGAGATTTATACTTTTATATTTAGGAATATTTTTGGTAGGATATTTTCATACACGAATGAACGAAAAGAGTTGGTCTTATACAAATATTTTAGATGTTCTTTCATTGATAATTTTAAATTCAATATCAGCAATAGTATTTTTAATGGTTATATATGTGAGATTAATTAGATACCCTGTGTTATTAGTTTTTCTTAACCTGATAATTTCTGTTTTTTTTCAATTGTTTTTTAGATATTTGTTTAGAGTTAAAAGATATTATTCTAACAGAAATAAAGGTCAAGCTATTGAAAAGAGGGTTCTAATATATGGAGCTGGAGAAGCAGGAGCAATGCTTGCAAAAGAATCGTTAACTAATAATAAATTTCCCTATGATATAGTTGGTTTCATAGACGACAGTACAAAAAAAGTAGGTACATATATATATAATATAAAAGTTTTAGGGGATAGAAATTCGATAGAAAAAATAGTTAGTAGGGAAAAGATAAATGAAATTATTATAACTTTACCTTCAGTACATAGTTCTGAATTGAGAAAAATAATAGATAGAATAAAAGAAATCAGAAATATAAAAATTAAAATGTTACCATCAGTTACTAATTTGGTAAGTGAAACAGATCTTAGTCATCAAATTAGAGAAGTTAAGGTTGAAGATTTGCTTGGAAGAGATGAAGTAGAGATAAATGATATAAATATAAGGACTCTTATAGAAAACAAAGTAATTTTTGTAACAGGAGGAGCAGGAAGTATAGGCTCTGAGCTTTCAAGACAGATAGCTAAATATTCTCCTAAAAAGCTTATAAATCTTGATATAAATGAAAATTCTATTTATTTTTTAGAACTAGAAATAAAAAGATTTTATCCTAAGTTAGATTTAGTTTCAGAAATTTGTAGTGTAAGAGATAGAGAAAAGTTGGAATTATTGTTTGAAAAATATAGACCCAATATAATTTTTCATGCAGCTGCACATAAGCATGTACCTTTGATGGAGCATAATCCTGAAGAAGCAATAAAAAATAATATATTTGGAACAAAAAATGTAGCAGAATGTGCTGATAAATATAAAGTGGATAGAATGGTTTTAATTTCTACAGACAAGGCAGTGAATCCTACAAATATAATGGGGGCAACAAAAAGGGCTTGTGAACTTATAATTCAAGATATGACAAAAATTTCAAAACATACTAAATATATGGCAGTGAGATTTGGAAATGTTTTAGGAAGCAATGGTTCAGTAATTCCTATATTTAAAAAATTAATTGATGAAGGTAAAAATTTGACTATTACTCATAAAGATATTACAAGATATTTCATGACCATTCCAGAGGCAGCACAGCTTGTTATAGAAGCGGGTGCATTAGGCAATGGTGGTGAGATTTTTATACTAGATATGGGAAAACCTGTTAAAATATATGATTTAGCTAAGACGATGATTAAACTTTCAAATGCAGATATTGGAATAGATATAGTGGGATTAAGACCTGGAGAAAAGTTGTATGAGGAATTACTTTATGATGTAAACTCAGCTATAAAAACAGAAAATAAAAAAATATTTATAACAAATATTGAGGATGGTCAAGTTGATATAAGAAACTTTTATGGATTATTAGAAGATTGTGTAAAAAGAGCAAATATAGATGAAATTAAATGTGTAATGAAAGATTTAGTAAGGTCTTATAAAGAGGTTGAATATGCTAAAAAGAGGGAGCTATGATAAGGAAAAGGGTTTTTGATTTATTTTTTTCAATACTTGGATTAATATTTTTCTTTCCTATATTTTTAATAATTGCAGTCTTTATAAAATTAGACTCATCAGGAGAAGTTTTTTTTAGACAAATAAGAATAACTAAGGATGGAGAAAAGTTTAAAATTTATAAATTTAGAACCATGAAAAAAGATACAGAGGGAAATAAACAAATAACAGTAGGGCAAGATAGTAGAGTAACTAAAGTAGGAAATTTTTTGAGAAAAACCAAATTAGATGAATTACCTCAATTAATTAATATAATAAAAGGAGAGATGAGTTTTGTAGGGCCACGCCCAGAAGTTCCTAAATATGTTGCTTATTATACAGAAGAACAAAAAGAAATATTGAAAGTAAAAGCGGGAATAACGGATTATGCATCAATTTATTTCTCAAATGAAAGTGAAATTTTAGGCATACAGGAGGATCCAGAAGATTACTATATTAAAAATATAATGCCATATAAAATAGAGTTAAATAAAAAATATATAGAAGAAATGGGACTTATAACGGATATAAAAATAATAGTTTTAACTATATTAAAAATAATTGGAGTAGAAATAAAAAGCTAAGTGAGTGGGAGGAAATATGGAAAAAAGAATTATACAATTTTCACCACCTGATATAGGGCAAAAAGAAATAGATGAAGTAGTAGATACTCTAAAATCAGGTTGGATAACAACAGGACCTAAAACTAAAATCTTTGAAGAGGAAATAAGCAAATATTGTAACTCAGATAAAACAGTTTGCTTAAATTCAGCAACAGCGGCAATGGAGTTAGCATTAAGATTATTTGATGTGGGACCTGGAGATGAGGTTATAACAAGTGTTTATACATATTCAGCCTCTGCAAGTGTAGCACTACATTGCGGAGCGAAAGTAGTTTTAGTAGATACTAAACCTGGAAGTTTTAATATAGATCCTAAGGAAATAGATAAAGCAATAACGGAAAAAACAAAGGTTATAATTCCAGTTGATATAGCAGGATACCCAGCAGACTATGAAGAAATTTTTGAAATAGTTGAAAAGAAAAAAAACATATTTAATCCTAAAAAGGGAACATATCAGGAAAAATTAGGAAGAATAATGGTTTTAGCTGATGCAGCACACTCATTTGGTAGTATTTATAAGGGAAAAAAAGTTGGTAGTGTTGCAGATTTTACATCTTTTTCATTTCATGCAATTAAAAACTTAACAACAGCTGAAGGAGGCGCTTTAACTTGGTGTAACAAAGAATGGCAAGATAGTGAAACTCTTTATAAAGAATTAATGTTGCTTGCTCTTCACGGACAAAACAAAGATGCCTTAGCAAAAATGAAGGCAGGAGCTTGGAGATACGATATTTTAATTCCAGGATATAAATGTAATATGACTGATATTATGGCTTCAATCGGACTTGCACAATTAAAAAGATATGATAATGAAATTTTGAAAAAAAAGAAGGAAATAGTTTCTTGGTATGAGAAAGAATTAAAAGGACTATTAGAAAAAATAGAGCTTCCAATTTTTAAAGAAGATGATAATGAAAGCTGTAGGCATTTGTATATGATTCGTCTAAAAGATAGAGAAGAAGATTTTAGAGATAAGGTAATTGAGGATTTGGCAAAAGAAGGTATAGCTACTAACGTTCACTTTCAACCATTGGCTTTATTTACTGCATATAAAAATTTAGGCTTTGATATTAAAAACTATCCTAATGCATATAATATGTATAAAAATGAAATTTCACTGCCTATTCATGATTTTATAAGTAAAGAGGATGTGAAGTATATAATAAATTACTTATGGGAGGCTATAAATAAATTATGAATAATCAATACAGATATAGATTAGCGAAAATGTGTGATTTAGATGAGATAGCCGAAATACATATACAGGAATTTTCAGATTATTTTTTAACAGCTTTTGGAAAAGAATTAATTTACAAATTTTATAAGTGTTATTTGGAAAACAAGGAAATTTTTGTTGTTGTAGAGAATAAAGAAAAAATATTAGGTTTTATTCTAGGGAGCAGTGATTCAAATTCTAGAAAAAATTTTTTTAAAGAGAACTTTAATAAAATATCATTAATTATTTTAAAAGAATTACTTAAAGGAAATAAAGTTTTATGGGGAGGAATTTGGAAAAGAATTTCTTTCATAAAAGAGGCTTTTTTTATAAAGTTTTTTTCTAGAAGTGGAGAGAAAAAACTACCAGAAAGTAAATCACAAAGGCTACTTTCTATAGCAATTAGAAAAGAGTTTCGAGGTGAAAACATTGCATACAATATGGAAAAATTTTTTTGTGAAGCATTAATAAAAAATAATATAAAAAAAGTCGGTTTATCAGTAAAAAGTGAGAATGAAAGAGCTATACATTTTTATAAAAAGTGCGGATATGAAATTGAAAAAAAAGAGGAAAAAAGTATATATTTTATTAAAAATTTAATTTAATAGGGGAAAAAGATGAAAAGAATATGTGTAGTTGGTTTGGGGTATGTAGGTTTACCATTAGCAATAGCCTTTGCTGAAAAAGAATTCAATGTTATAGGTTTTGATTTAAATCAGGAAAAAATAAAAAAATATTTAGAAGGGATTGACCCTACAAATGAAGTAGGGAATGAAAAAATAAAAAATATAAAAAATATAGATTTCACTTCAGATGAAAAAAAAATAAGTGAGGCTGATTTTATAGTAGTAGCAGTACCTACTCCTGTTTTAGAAAATAAAGCTCCAGATTTTAGACCACTAATAGGTGCATCAAGAATTATTGGTAGGAATATGAAAAAAAGAACAATAGTTGTTTATGAATCAACAGTTTATCCAGGTGCAACAGAAGAAGTATGCTTACCAATTCTGGAAAAAGAATCTGGAATGAAATGTGGCTCAGATTTTAAAATAGGTTATTCACCAGAAAGAGTAAATCCAGCAGATAAGGTTAATACTTTAACTAAGATAGTTAAAATTACTTCAGGAATAGATAAAGAAAGCTCAGATATAATTGCTGATATTTATGGTCAAATTATAGAGGCAGGAATTCATAAGGCAAGCTCAATAAAAGTTGCAGAGGCTGCAAAAGTAATTGAAAATTCCCAAAGAGATATAAATATTGCCTTTGTTAATGAACTGTCATTAATATTTGATAAAATAGGAGTTGATACTTTAGAAGTTTTAGAAGCAGCAGGAACTAAGTGGAATTTTATTCCTTATAGACCGGGACTAGTTGGTGGGCATTGTATAGGAGTTGACCCATATTATTTAGCCGACAAAGCAGCAGAATTAGGTTACCATGCACAGGTAATTTTAGCAGGAAGAAGAATTAATGATGGAATGGCAAACTTTGTTGCGCAAAAAATAATAAAGAAAATGATAGAAAACAATATGACTATAAAAGGTTCTAAAGTTTTAGTAATGGGTTTAACATTTAAGGAGAATTGTCCTGATTTGAGAAATTCTAAAGTAAATGACATGATAATAGAACTTAAAGAGTTTGGAGTAGAAATTATAGTTGTCGATGCTTGGGCGAATAATGAAGAAGCAATTGAAGAATATGGAATAAAATTAGAAAATTTAGAAAATGTAAAAGATGTTGATACTGTTGTTGTAGCTGTTGGTCATAAACAATATAGAGAAATGAAATTGGAAGAATTAAAAAAATTATTTAAAAAAGACCACAAAAAACCATTACTTATAGATGTGAAGTCAATTTATAGTAAAAAAGATGCAGAAGATATTTTTGATTATTGGCGATTATAATGGGAGGGAATAATGAATATACCTTTATTAAATTTAAAAAGACAATATTCTTATTTAAGAAAAGATATAGAAGATAAAATATCTGAAATTTTAGAAAGTGGAGCATATATAAATGCAAATAATGTAAAAACTTTTGAAAAAAGTTTAGAGAAATATCTAGGAGTTAAGCATGCTATTGGAGTTGCTAATGGGACAGATGCTTTAATAATAGCTTTAAAAGCATTAAATATAGGGAAAGATGACGAAATTATAACAACACCATTTACATTTTTTGCAACAGCTGAAGCAATAACTTTTGTTGGAGCAAAGCCTGTTTTTGTTGATGTAAATGAAACGGATTTTAATGTAAATCCTGAAAAAATAGAAGAAAAAATAAATGCTAAAACAAAAGCAATAATGCCAGTACATATTTTTGGAACCCCAGCAAATATGGATAAGATTAATGAAATTGCTAAAAAACATAATCTTTTTGTTATAGAAGATGCTTGCCAAGCAATAGGGGCAAAATATAAGGATAAAATGGTAGGGAGCATTGGAGATTTAGCATGTTTTTCATTTTTTCCAACAAAGAATTTGGGAACTTATGGTGATGGGGGGCTAATAACTACAAATAATGACAGCCTGGCAACAATTTGTAGAGCTTTAAAAGCTCATGGAAGTGGTGAACAAGGAGCAGAGGCATATTCATTATTAACTGGAAATGAAGTAGGTATAAATAAAGAAAACAAAGCTAGTGTAGATGACACTGTTTATAATCCTAAAAAATATTATAATTATTTGATTGGACATAATTCTAGATTAGATGAGCTTCATGCAGGAATTTTAAATATAAAATTTCCTTATTTAGATAGTTGGAATCAGAAGAGAATAGAGATTGCTAATTACTATGATAAAAATTTAGATAATAAAAAGTACAAAAAGATGAAATTAGATAATGAAAATAAAAATGTATACCATATGTATATATTACAAGTTGAAAATAGAGAAAAAATTATTGAAATTCTTGAAAAGAATGGTATAGGATACGGAGTTTATTATCCAGTACCTTTACATTTACAAAAGGTTTATAATAATTTAGGTTACAAAGAGGGAGATCTGCCTATAGCTGAATACTTATCACATAGAACAATAGCTATTCCGGTAGATCCTGAATTAAAAGAAGAGGAAATTAAACATATTAGTAATATTTTAAATAATGTAGGAGAATAAAATGAAATTATCTGACTTATCTTTTGGAGAACTAATAAGAGATGCTGAATTTAATTGGTTAGGTTTAACAGCTGAGGAATATTTTCAAAAAAAACATTTAACATTTTTGACATCTGATAAATATATTGATGAATTAAATAATAATAAAAGTGTCTCAGCAGTTATTACAACTAAAGAGTTAGTACCTTGTATAAGTAAAAATGTAGGAATTTTAGTTGTACAAAATCCTAAGACTGATTTTTTTGAACTTCATAATAAGTTGGCTGAAACTAATTTTTACAATAAAAATATAGTTGCAAACAAAATTTCTAAAAAAGCAAATATAGCAGACACAGTTAAAATCAGAGGGAAAAATATAGTAATAGAAGATGATGTAATTATTGATGATTATGTTGTTATTTATTCAAATGTTACTATAAGAAAAGGAACAAGAATAGGTGCAGGGACAATTGTTGGAAGTAGACCATTAGAAGTGCTAACACTTTCAGATAAAAATATTCCTATAATACCAATAGGAGAAATATTTATTGATGAATTTGTTAATATACAATCTAATTCAACAGTAGAAATGGGAGTTTTTGGTCAAACGTACATTGGGAAATATGTTCAAATTGATGATTTAGTGCAAATAGGTCATGATGTTAAAATCCAAGATCAAGCAATTATAGTTGCTGGTAGCGTTATAGGGGGAAGAACTAGAATAGGCAAAAAGTCATATATTAGTATCAATGCAACTTTACGAAATGGAATTGAAATAGGAGAAGAATCTCGAGTGAGCATGGGTGCTGTTGTAAGTAGGAGTGTTGAGTCAGGAAAGACTGTTACAGGAAATTTAGCTATAGAGCATTCTAAATTTATGGAGAATTTAAAGAAAATATAAAAGGAGAAGACCTTGAAAAAAATATGGGTGATTAATCACTATGCTGTTCCTCCTGAATTAGGGACATTTGTTCGACAGTTTCAATTTGCAAAAATTTTAAAAGAAAAATATAATTTTGAAATTTTTACTTCTAGCCAAATTCATAATTCAAATATAAATATTAAAGAAAAGAACAGATTTATAAAAACTTTATATTATGAAGGTGTAAAATTTAACTTTATAAAAAATATAGATTATGGTAAAAATTCTGTAAAAAGACTAATAAATATGTTAGAATTTTCTATCAAAATTTTATTTTTAGCTTCCAAAAAATATGGAGATCCAGATATAGTATACTTGTCTTCACCATGTTTGATAGCAAGCTTTTTTGGATTAATAGTAGGGAAAATAAAAAAAGCAAAAATTATTATAGAGGTCAGAGATATTTGGCCTTACAGTATTGTTGACTATAGTGAAAAAATATCTAAATATAATATTCTGATTTATATACTCTCAATAATAGAAAAAATAATATATGTAAAATCAGATGCGATTATTTTTACCGTTCCTGGAGGTAAGGAATATATAAGGGAAAGACACTGGGAAAATAAAATTTCTAAGTCAAGAATATTTTATATTAATAATGGGGTAGACTTGGAAGAATTCAGAAAGTCTATTATTGAACTAGATGATATTGATTTGAGGTCTCAAAAGAAAAAATTTATTTATACAGGATCAATTAGAAAAGCTAATAATGTATTAACGTTAGTAAAAGCGTTTGAAAGAGTTGGGAAAGATTCATTATTACTACTTTATGGTTCAGGAGATGAGGTTTCTGAAATAGAGACTTATATTTTGGATAATGATATTAAGAATATTAAGTATAAGGGAAAAGTTGAAAAAAAGATAATCCCTAGTATTTTGTCGCAAGGAGATTTCAATATTTTGACATATCTTCCAATCAAAGAAAGTTTAGTGAATAAATATGGAAGTAGTCAAAACAAACTTTTTGAATATTTGGCTAGTGGAAAACCTGTTATTAGTAATCAAAAATATGGAGAATATGATATAGTAGATTTTCATAAATGTGGATTAGTTAAACAGTGTCATACAATTGAAGAGTATGAAAAACTTATTGATACAGCTCTTACTTTAAGTAAAGATGAATATGAAGAGTTACAAAAAAACACTCAAAAAACAATTCAGAAATTTGATTGGAAAGTTTTATCATTGGAACTTGAAAAAATATTTCAGTATATAAGTAATGTTTAAGGGAGATAGACAAATGAAAAGAATACTTACTATTGTAGGGGCAAGACCTCAATTTATAAAATCAAATATAGTTTCTAAAAAATTAGAGTTATACTTTCAAGAAATTTTAGTACATACAGGGCAGCACTATGATAGTGATATGTCAGATATTTTTTTTGATGAATTAAAAATGACAAAACCTAAATATAATTTAGGGGTTGGCTCTAATACACATGCAAAACAAACTGCAGAAATAATGATCAAATTAGAAAAAGTTATAGAAAATGAAAATCCTGATGCTATTTTGGTATACGGAGACACTAATTCTACTTTAGCTGGAGCTCTTGTAGCAGCAAAAATGAATATTCCGATTTTTCATATTGAAGGTGGAGTAAGAACTCATTGTAAAGATATGCCAGAAGAACAAAATCGTATATTAACAGATCACTTATCAGATTTAATTTTTCTTAGTACAGAAGAAAATCTTAATGATGCTATTTCAGAGGGGCTTCAGAATCGCTCTTTTGTAGTAGGAGATATTATGTATGATTCATTAAAGCATTATACAACTTTGGTTGAAAACAATGATTTTTTTTATATGCTAAATGAATTAAAACCATTATATAATGATGAGAATAAAATAAAAAATATAGAAACTTATTATTTATTTACACTACATAGACCAGAGAATACTGATTCGATAGAGAAAATAAAAAAAATTTTAGATGTTATAGACCAATTAGGTATACTTGTTATTTTCAGTGTACACCCTCGTATAAAAAATATTATAAGAAAAATTTATAAAAATTATAAAAAAATATATTTTGTTCAACCATTATCTTATTTACAAACTCTATATTTTAGTAAAAAAGCGAAAAAAATAGTCACAGATTCAGGTGGATTACATAAAGAAGCGTATTTACATGGAGTTCCTTGTGTTACATTATTAAGAGGAGGATGGAGTGAAACCGTTCATGATGGTTGGAATCACTTTGTAAATATTGAAAATTTGAAGGATGCTATTAATAATAATGAAATTAAATGGGATTCACCTAGAAATGAATTTGGAGATGGAAATGCAACTGAAAAAATAGTTAAGATTATGTTGGAATATTTTCAGGAGAGTGGAAAATGTTAAATTTTGCAATAATAGGTTGTGGAAGAATAGCTAGTAAAATTACTGATGGGATTATAAAAAATTCAGATAATGCGAGATTAGTTGCTTTATCAGATATTGTAGAAACAAAAATGGATTTTATAGAAAAAAAATATGAAGATTTAACAGTAGATAAAATCTCGATAATAAAAGAAAAAAATTATAAAGAGATTTTAAATAAAGTTAAAATAGATGTAGCAATTATAGCAACAGAGAGTGGTTGTCATGAAGAAATAGGCTTATATTTTCTTGAAAATGGAATTAATGTTATTATTGAAAAACCTATTGCTATGTCTATTCAAGGTGCTCAAAAACTTGTTGATAAAGCAAAGGAAAAAGGATTAAAATTAGCAGCATGTCATCAAAATAGATTTAACTATCCTATTCAACTTTTAAAAAAAGCTATTATTGATGAAAAATTAGGAAAAATTTTTACTGGAACAGCTAGAGTTTTATGGTATAGAGATGATAATTATTATAAGCAGGCTTCTTGGAGAGGAAGTTGGGAACTAGATGGTGGGACATTTATGAACCAATGTATTCACAATATTGATTTACTAAATTGGATGATGGATTCTGAAATAGATACAGTGTACTCTATAGCAAATACTTTTTCAAGAAAAATTGAAGGAGAGGACTATGGAGTTATTTGTATAAAATATAAAAATGGTAAAATTGGTACAATTGAGGGAAGTGTTATAACTTATCCTAAAAACTTAGAGGAAACTTTAACAATAGTAGGTGAAAAAGGAACGATTGTTGTTGGCGGAACCGCTGTTAACAAAATTGATACATGGAGAGTTGACGGAGAAAAAGAAGAGGAATACTTGTCAATAGATTGTGGAGATCCTAATTCTGTATACGGATATGGACATGAAGCACTTTATAAAGACTTTATAGACTCTATTAAAGAAAATAGAAAACCATTAGTTGATGGAGAAGCTGGGCTTTTAGCAGTAAAAATAATATTAGCTGCATATAAATCAAGAAAAACAGGAATGCCTGTTAAGTTTGCCGAATTTAAAGAGTTTTCGACAATGGAGATGAAGAATTAATGGAGATATTACATATATGCTCATATTATTTAGGAAGTAAATTATATAAGAATTTGTTTAATAATTTAAATAAAAGTATTCGAAATTATATTTTTGTGCCTATTAATAATAATGAAAAAATTAATATATCTGATGATCTAGAAGAGAATAATAAGATTTATATTGAAAAATGTTTTAACAGTACTGATAGACTCTTTTTTTTTAAAAAAAATAAAAAAATACTAGAAGCTCTAATGAAAACAGAGATTCTAAAGAAAAATATTTCTCTTTTACATGCTCATACATTATTTACAAATGGCTATGTAGCATATAAAATAAAGAAAAAATACAATATTCCGTATATTGTTGCTATTAGAAATACGGATATTAACGTATTTTTTAAATATTTTTTTTTCTTAAGAAAATATGGGATAAAAATTTTAAAAAATGCCAATAAAATAATTTTTTTGTCACCTTCTTATGAAGAATATTGTTTGAGTAAATATATACCTAAAGATAAATACGAGGAGTTTAAGAAAAAAAGTATTGTAATTCCTAATGGAATTGATAAATATTGGATAGAAAATCTAGTTGATTATAAAAAAAGAAATAGTGAACTAAGATTAATATATGTTGGGAGTATTAATGAAAATAAAAATGTCAAAACTTCAATACTAGCTTGTAGGAGATTAATTGAAAAAGGATACCAGGTTAAATTTACAATTATTGGAGATTTAGAAATAAATTTAAAAGAAATTAAAGAGCCTTTTATAGAATATATACCTTTTTGTTCTAAAGAGAGAATAAAAGAATATTTATCAGAAAGTGATATTTTTATAATGCCTTCCAAATACGAGACATTTGGTTTAGTATATGCAGAAGCCTTATCACAAGGGTTGCCTATAATTTACACTAGAGGACAAGGGTTTGATAAACAAATCCCAGAAGGGAAGGTAGGGTATAGTGTAAAATATAATGACATAGATGAAATTATAGAAAAAATAATAAAAATATATAATAATTATGATAAATATAGTGCAAAAACAAAAGAGTATGTTAATAAATTTAATTGGAAGTATATAGCAGAAAAATATGAGAAAATTTATAATGAAGTTGTCAATAGAGAGGCTAATTGAATGAAATTTTTACACATAATGAGAAATGATAAATTTATAAACCCTTTTATAACTTTTATAAATAAAAATTTTTCCAACGACAATAATAAATTTATTGTAATAGATGGTTCAACAGAAATAGAATTAGTAGACTATAAAAATACTGAAAGATATATTTCTATAGGGAAAAATAATAGTAAAAATGTGAAAATAATTCTTATGATTTTACAACTTCCTTTTTTATTCATAAAGCTATTCATTAACTATGTTAAAGCAGATAAAATTTACTTTCACGGCTTATTTGAGCCTAGACATATTTTATTTTTATATATTTTTAGATTTTTTTTAAAGAAATCTTCATGGATAATGTGGGGAGGGGATCTATATTATTACTATTTTAAAAAAGATACAAGGCTTACATTAAAAAAGAAAATATATTTTTATTTTGATAAGAAAGTAAAAGGGAGTTTTAATAGTTATATAACTTTTATGAAAGGTGACTATAGAATAATGCAAGAATATTGCTCTGGAAAAGGAAAACTTGAACTTTCTTTCACATATCCGAGTAATTTTTATAAAGAAATAAATCTAAAAAAACAAAAAAAAGAAGAAATATGGATACAGTTAGGAAATTCTGAAGATCCAGATAATAACCATTTTGAAATCCTAGAAAAAATAAAAAAATTTAAAGATTTAAAAATAAAATGTTTCTGTATTTTATCTTATGTAGATGAATTGACAGAATACAAGAAAAATGTAATAAAAAAAGGAAGAGAGTATTTTAAAGAAAATTTTGTCCCTGTTACTTCGTTTATGCCATATGATGAATATTTAGAATTCTTAGGAAATATTGATATAGCAATATTTGCACATAACAGAGCTCAAGCTTTTGGAAATACAACTTCTTTATTAAGTATGGAAAAAACAATCTATTTAAAGAAAGAAACTTCAACTTATGAGACTTTAACTGATATGGGAATCAAAGTTAAAACTTTTGATGAACTTAATACTTTAGAAATGTTTGATGAAGAAACATTAAAGAATAATAAAAAGATAATGAAAGAAAAGTTTTCTGAAAAAGAATTAATCAAACAATGGGAAAGAATATTTAATAGTTAAGAATGGGTGATAAAATGAAAAAAATTGTTATATTTGGAGCTGGGGATAATGCAGAATTAGCGAGATATTATTTTGAAAATGATGAGAAGTATAAAAATATTTATAAAGTTGAAGCTTTTACTGTTCAAAAAGAATATATTGAAACTGATGAATTTAAAGGTTTACCTCTTGTTGAATTTGAACAACTAGAAAAAAAATATCCCCCAGAAAAATTTTGTTTATTCATAGCCATTGGTTACACTTCTATGAATGAGGTTAGAGAGAAGATATATAAAAATGCTAAGGAAAGAGGGTATAAGTTTGTAAACTATATTTCTTCAAAAGCTAATGTTTTTACAAATGATATTGGAGAAAATAATTTTATATTAGAGGACAACACTATTCAACCTTTTGTAAAAATAGGGAATAACAATGTAATTTGGAGTGGAAGCCATATAGGGCATCATGGAACTATAGGAAATCACTGTTTTATAACTTCACATGTCGTAATTTCTGGTAGATGTGTAATAGAAGATAATTGTTTTCTTGGGGTTAATAGCACACTTAGAGATCATATTAGAGTAAAATATAAGACTTTAATAGCAGCAGGAGTATGGATATCAAAAGATACAGAAGAATATGGTGTCTATCTGCCTCCTCAATCAACTAAAATAGATAAGAAAAGTACAGAAATAAAAATTTCTTAAGGAGAAAATTATGAAATGGAAAAAGTTAGGAAAAATATTTGAGATAGATGAAAAAAATCAGAAAAGTTGGAATAGGAGTCATTCTGCAAATCCAGTTTGTATAAAGTTAAATTCTAATGAGATAAGGGTATATTTTTCAACTAGAGATATAGAAGGAAAATCAAATGTAGGTTCTTTCGATTATTCAATGAAAGAAAATAAAATAATAAATATAAATGAAGAACCTGTTATGCTTCATGGTAATGAAAATGAAATAGATTCTAGTGGTATAGGAATAGGAAATATAATAGAAATACTAGGAAGGAAATATTTGTATTATATGGCTTGGCAAACCCCAAAAAATGAACATTGGAGAGGAGATATAGCACGAGCAGAATTAGATTTAGAAAATAATATTATGGAAAGAGATAATAATTTTTTAATGTCTATAAATAATGATGTTGATAAAGTTAGTTTATCATATCCATTTGTAATAAAAGAAAATAATAAATATTATATGTGGTATGGCTCAACAGATACATGGGATTTTGGAAATGGAGAAATGGTACATACCATAAATTTAGCTATAAGTGAAGATGGTAAAAACTTTGAAAATAGAAAAAAATGTGTTCCATATGAAATTGGTAAATCCCAAGCTTTTTCTAGACCAACGGTTGTTAAATGGAAAAATAAATGGAGAATGTGGTATTCTTATAGAGGAAATAAAGATAAATATAAGA
This sequence comes from Fusobacterium sp., assembly GCF_030528405.1. GTDB lineage: Bacteria > Fusobacteriota > Fusobacteriia > Fusobacteriales > Fusobacteriaceae > Fusobacterium. The sequence continues at coordinate 3,534 of NZ_JAUMYY010000011.1, read as the reverse complement.
TAGGATATGCAGAAGCAGATGATTTAGATGAATGGAAAGTAAAAGAAAGTAATTTCTATTCTTCTGAAACAGGATGGGATTCGGAAATGGTTTGTTATCCTTATGTATTTGAATACAATAAAAAGCTATATATGCTATACAATGGGAATGGATATGGGAAGACTGGCATAGGTCTAGCAGTTTTAGAAGAGGAATAAGTATGAAAAAAATAGCAATACTTCAATCAAATTATATACCTTGGAAAGGTGTATTTGATATGATGAATAAGGTAGATACTTTTGTTTTTTTTGAAGATGTAGATTTTACAAAGAGGGATTGGAGAACAAGAAATAAAATTAAAACTCCAGAAGGAGAAATTTGGCTAACAGTTCCAGTAAAAAAAGCATCAAGGGGTACTAAAATTTATGAAATTGAAATTTCACAAGAAGAAAATTGGCAAGAAAAACATTATAAAACTATAGTTCAGTACTATAAGAAAGCTAAATTTTTTGATGAATATAAGTATATTCTAGATAGAATTTATTTGGAAAAAGAATGGAGAAATTTATCTGAATTTAATATAGAAACATGTATCTTTTTAGCGAAAGAATTAGGAATTAAAACTAAATTTTTTAACTCAAAAGATTTGAAAACAAATGGAACTAAAGATGATAAATTAATAGAGATTGTAAAGGCATTAAATGGAGATTATTATTTATCTGGCCCAGCTGCAAAAGATTATATAATAAATGAAAAATTTCAAAAAGAAAATATAAAATTAGCTTATATAAATTATAAATACCCTGAGTATAATCAATTATATGGAGATTTTAATCACTATGTTAGTGTTTTAGATGTTATTTTTAACTGCGGGGCTGAAGCTAATAAGTTTATTTTCACTGGTGAAATAGAAGAAATCTTATAAAAAGAGGAGGATGTTTTTATGATAGCGTTTAATATACCACCGTATATAGGCAAAGAAATGGAATATATAAAAGAAGCTATGGAAAAAAATAAGAAAATTTGTGGTGATGGACCTTTTACTAAAAAATGTAATGAATGGTTTGAAAACGAATTTCATACAAAAAAAGCTCTTTTAACAACATCTTGTACTCATGCAACTGAAATGGCAGCAATTTTACTAGATATAAAAGAAGGTGATGAAGTTATTGCTCCATCTTTCACATTTGTTTCAACAGTAAATCCTTTTGTTTTAAGAGGTGCAAAAATTATTTTTGTTGATATTAATCCTAAGACTATGAATATAGATGAAAACCTAATCGAAGCAGCTATAACTAAAAGAACTAAAGTTATAGTTCCAGTCCACTATGCTGGTGTTTCTTGTGAGATGGATAAAATAATGGAAATAGCTAAAAAATATAATTTATATGTAGTAGAGGATGCAGCCCAAGGTGTGATGTCTGAATATAAAGGAAAAGCCTTAGGAACTATAGGAGATTATGGCTGTTTTAGTTTCCATGAAACTAAAAATTACTCTATGGGAGAGGGTGGAGCATTACTTATAAAGGAAGAAAAAAATATTGAAAAAGCTGAAATAATAAGAGAAAAAGGTACAAATAGAAGCAGATTTTTCAGAGGACAAGTTGATAAATATACTTGGGTTGATATGGGCTCTTCTTATTTACCAAGTGAATTAAATGCAGCATATCTTTATGCACAATTAGAAAATGCGGAATTGATATATAATGATAGAATGAAAACTTGGAATATCTATAACGAAGGTTTAAAAGCTTTGGAAGCTAAAAAATGTATAGAGTTACCTTTTATACCTGAGCATTGTAAACATAATGCACATATGTTTTATATAAAATGTAAAGATTTAAATGAAAGAACAAATTTAATGAAATTTTTAAAAGAAAATGGTATATGGACAGTATTTCACTATATACCTCTTCATTCAGCAGAAGCTGGTTTAAGATTTGGAGAATTTTGTGGTGAAGATAAATATACGACTAAAGAGAGTGAAAGACTTTTAAGATTACCACTTTATTTTGGTATTAAAGAAGAAGATGTGTGCAAAGTAATATTAAAAATAAAAGAATTCTATGGTGAAAGAATTGAAAACTAATAGTTTAATAAAAAAATTTCTATCTTTTTCTATTGGAGGATATATAAACTTAATTATAGGTTTTTTAACAGTTCCTATAACTACAAGAATCATATCACCTGAGCAATATGGAGTAGCTTCAATAATAGAGATAACAGTTCAAATACTAGTTATTGTAAGTTCTTTATCCATGGAGCAAGCTTTTGTTAGATTTTTTTATGAAGAAGAGGAGAAAGATAGAAATAAATTGCTGTATATGTCATTGACTCCATTTTTTATATTAGGGAGCTTAGTAGCAATATTAATTTTTATTTTTAGAAATCATATATTTATTTTTCTTATCAATAGAAAAGAGAATTACATGTGGATATATTTGATTTCTTCAATTTTTTTTAGAACTATAAATCTATTTTCCTTTTTAGTTATAAGAATGAAGCAAAGGGCTAAATTATTTTCTTTTTTTACCGCTTTTATAAAACTATTAGAGTTTCTTTTTATTTTAGTATTATTTAGATTTTTAGGAAACTCTTATAAAACTTTAGTTTTTGCAAGCTTGATTGCCAATATAGTTGTAGGACTAATAGCTATTATAATTGAAAAAAACATGTGGAATTTAAAAGGATTATATAGTGAAAAAAAATGTAAAACAGACTATAAAGAACTACTTTATTTTAGTTTTCCTTTAATTATAACAATGGGTTTAAATTGGATATTTGCTTCTTTAGATAAAATTACAATAAAAATATTTACAGATTTAAATGAAGTTGGGATATACTCTGGTGCCTTCAAGATAATTTCTTTGCTAACAGTAATTCAAAGTGGTTTTACTTCTTTTTGGACACCTACAGCATTAGAACATTATAAAAATAACCCAGAAGATATTATTTTTTATAGAAAAGCAAATGATTATTTATCTTTAATATTTTTTCTTTTAGGAATAAATATATTATTATTTAGGAATGTTATAGAGTTTATATTAGGTCCTAAATTTTATCTTTCTATTTTTGTTATGCCTTCATTGGTATTAGTACCTATAATGTACTTATTATCAGAAACAACTATGTTAGGAATAGGATTCAAGAAAAAAACTAAATACTTCTTGTATGTTTCTATAATTTCATCCTTATCAAATCTTGTAGGGAATTTTCTTTTGGTACCATATTTAGGAGCTAAAGGAGCAGCAATTTCAACAGGTATATCTTATATTGTATTTTTTAGTGCAAGAACATATTTTTCAAATAGATTAATAAACTTTGGTTTTAATTTAAAAAGAATATATATTTTAACTTTTTTATTATTAGCTTATGCAATATTTTTAACTTTTTATAATAACCTTTATTTAACAATTGGAATAGGGTTTTTATTGCAAATAATAACACTTATTATTTACTTTCAGATCCTAAAAGAAATTTATTTTAAATATTTGAAAAGGAAGGATAACTAAATGTTTTTTTATATATCTTTGTTTATATTCTTTTTCTTTGGAA